>CANCQX010000032.1 GCA_947380375.1 Flavobacteriales bacterium | reverse complement strand
AACCGAACTATTGATTGTTTGCTTCAATTTCACATCGCTGAAGAAGAAACAAAATTTGGGTTATCCATTGAAGAGGCGAAAGAAATATTAGAATCAAATGAATTTGTAGAAATGCAAAACATTTCCATCGTTGGGATTATGGGAATGGCTTCTTTTACTGAAAACAATGAAATTGTAAGAAATGAATTTAGAACGTTAGAAAGCTATTTTCAAATTCTTAAAAGTCACTTCTTCAAATTCAATGATGATTTCAAGGAAATTTCAATGGGAATGAGCGGAGATTATTTAGTAGCGATTGAAGAAGGAAGTACAATGGTTAGAGTTGGTAGCTCTATTTTTGGAAGAAGATAAGTTTTATCCAAAAATATATCGCTAATTATATACATTTCAACTTTAATAAAAGATTTAACAATAGTTTTACAAAAAAATAGTATGACATTCAAAAACAAAGCATTAATAACATTAATAACTTCATCGTTATTATTAAGTTGCGAAACAAAAGTTCAATCTTTAAATAGAATTGAAAGAAAAGTACCCAACGAAAAACAAGTTGATCGTTTTGCAGATATTCAAGTTTTACGTTTTGATATTGAAGATTTTGACAAATTAACCATCAATCAGAAAAAATTAGTTTATTATTTGGCAGAAGCTGGGTTATCTGGAAGAGATATTATTTACGATCAAAACAATGAATTTAATTTAGAAATTCGTCATGCTTTAGAATCAATTATTTCAAATTATAAAGGAGAAAAAGAAAGTGATAATTGGTATTTATTTGAAACTTATGCTAAACGAGTTTGGTTCTCAAATGGTATTCACCACCATTATGGTATGGCTAAAATTATGCCTGAATTTTCGAAAGAATATTTATCTGATTTGTTGAAAATAACAAATACTAAATTGAGTAAGGAAGCTATTTCTGTTATTTTTGATACAGACAAAGCAATGAAACGTAAAGTAAAAGATACGAACGTGGATATGATTGTCGCTTCGGCTAATAATTTTTACGGAAATGGAGTTACTCAAAAAATGGCTGATGAATTTTACACCAAATTGAATAATCCGAATGACCCCACTCCTACTGAAATTGGATTAAACTCAACATTAATTCTTAAAAATGGAAAATTAATAGAAGATGTTTGGAAATCAAGTGGTCGATACGGAAAATCTATTGATAAAATTATTTTTTGGTTAAACAAAGCCGTTACAGTTGCTGAAAATCCAGATCAAGCAAAGGCACTTTCTAAATTAATTGAATTTTACAAAACAGGAAATCTAAAAACTTGGGATGAATATAATATTCTTTGGGCTTCATCTACAAAAGGAGATATCGATTGGATAAATGGATATATTGAAACCTATGGTGATGCTATGGGACGTAAAGGTGATTATGAAAGTATGGTTCAAATTACGGATTTCGAAGCTTCCAAACATATGAAGGTAGTTGCTGAAAATGCTCAATGGTTTGAAGATAATTCAACAATTCTTCCAGAACACAAGAAGAAAGACGTAAAAGGAGTTAGTTACAAAGTAGTACAAGTTGCCAGTGAATCTGGAGATGCATCTCCTGCTACTCCAATTGGAGTAAATCTTCCGAATAACAATTGGATTAGAGAGCAACATGGTTCAAAATCTGTAAGTTTAGGAAATGTTATTGCAGCTTATGATAAAGCAGGTGGAGTTGGTTTAATAAATGCATTCGCTCACGATAAAGAAGAAATTGCTAGAGCAGAAAAATATGCTGGTTTAGCTGGAAAATTACACACAGCTTTACACGAAGTAATTGGTCATGCTTCAGGTCAAATCAATAAAGGAATTGGTCAACCATCAGAGACATTGAAAAACTATGCAAGCACATTGGAAGAAGCAAGAGCAGACCTTGTAGGCCTATATTACATTATGGATCAAAAATTAATTGACATCGGTTTAATTCCTTCTTTCGAAATTGGAAAAGCTGAATACGATGCTTATATTAGAAATGGGATGTTAGCTCAATTGCAAAGGTTAGAAATTGGAAAACAGGTTGAAGAAGAACATATGCAAAACCGTCAATTGATTTCAAAATGGGTTTTTGAGAAAGGAACAAAAGATAATGTGATAGTCAAAATTGTTAAAAATGGTAAAACATATTATGACATCAAAGATTATAAAAAGTTAAGAGTTTTATTTGGTAAATTATTATGTGAAATTCAACGAATTACATCTGAAGGAGATTATACAGCTGGAAAAAATTTAGTTGAAAATTACGGGGTAAAAGTAGACACTAAAATCCATCAAGAAGTATTAAATAGAGTAAAACCTTTAGATTTAGCACCATACAATGGTTTCGTTAATCCAGTTTTTATTCCAATTTTAAATAAAAAAGGAGAAATTACAGACGTTAAAATAGAAAATAAGCAAGGATTTGAAGAACAAATGCTATATTACGGTAAGAAATATGGGTATTTAGATATTAGACAATAGATTTTTAGAAATTAGACTTAAGTTAATATTTGTCTAACTTTTAATATTTAAAAATCTAACGTCTCAAAAATGAAAAAATGAAAACTAAAAAAGAAATTGTTGATAATTGGTTACCTCGTTACACTGGTGAAACATTAGAAAATTTTGGTGAGTATATTTTGCTTTGCAATTTCATTAATTACGTAGAAAAATTTGCTTCTTCTAACAATGTTCCTATAATTGGTCATGGTAAACCAATGCAATGTGCTACTGCCAATGGAATTACAATTATAAATTTTGGTATGGGTAGTGCTTCGGCAGCAACTTGTTTAGATTTACTTTCAGCAATTCGACCTAAAGCTGTATTATTTTTAGGTAAATGTGGTGGTTTGAAATCCAAAAATAAAGTAGGTGATCTTATTTTACCTATTGCTGCAATAAGAGGAGAAGGGACAAGTAATGACTATTTTCCACCAGAAGTCCCAGCACTTCCCTCTTTTGCATTACAAAAAGCTATTTCAACTACAATTCGTGATTTTAAATGTGATTATTGGACTGGTACATGTTATACAACAAATAGACGTGTCTGGGAACATGATGAAAAATTTAAAGAATACTTGAATTCAATTCGTGCTATGGCAATAGACATGGAAACAGCAACCATATTCACAGTTGGTTTTGCTAATAAAATACCTACTGGAGCATTGTTACTTGTTTCAGATTCACCAATGACACCTCAAGGTGTGAAAACAGCTGAAAGTGATGATAAAGCAACAACAGAATTTGTGGATAGGCATTTAGAAATTGGAATTGAATCTCTAAAACAATTAATTAATAAAGGAGATACTGTTAGGCATCTGAGGTATTAGACTATTTCAATAAATCCTCAACAACTTCCATAGCGTATTCTGTTTTAATAGATGTACAACTTTCATTCATTATTCTATGATATTCATTTGCACTTTTAGGTAAATTTGTTTTCTCTTTAGACCATGTTTCTTTATCTGGCCATAATGCATAAGCAATATACTTTGTTTCATTCATTTTATGCAATCTTGAACCCAAAGAACTTTCTCGAGTATATAAAAGAATAGTCATTTTTTTCCATGCAGTAATGAATTGCTCGGTGCAATCTAGTTTGACATCAAAAGAATATATCACTGAAAACATACTTTACTGTTGTTTATTTGAATTAATTTTAATTAGACATAAAGGTAGTAGAAATCTAAAGAAATAAGAGTTTAAAAAATATTTTTGATGAATATACTTAAATATAATTCTGTTTAAAAATGATTAAAGTTTCCTAAATTTCTTATATATCAAAAATACAACTAATTTTGTAGTGATTATGGGTAGTTATAGCAAGAATTTTTGGGTATTGTGCTTTTCGATGTTTTTGTTTATGGCTAGTTTTAATCTAATTATACCCGAATTAAATCAATTTATTACACTATTAGGAGGATCTGATCATAAGGGTTTAATAATAACACTTTTCACAATTTCAGCAGCTATTTCTAGGCCTTTTTCAGGTAAACTATCAGATACTATAGGAAGAAAAAAATCGATGTTTATAGGTATGCTTGTTACAACTTTAGTTAGTTTATTATATCCACTTTCTGTTTCTGTTGTCTTTTTTCTTTGCCTACGATTTCTTCATGGTTTTAGTGCAGGATTTTACCCAACTGGAGCAACAGCATTATTAACTGATATTGTACCTGAAAACAAAAGAGGGCAAGCAATGGGTATTTGGGGAACTTTTATTTCATTAGGAATCGGAGTTGGACAAGGCACAGGATCATTAATAAGCAACTCGATAGGCATTAATAATTTATTCATTATCGCAAGTGGAGTTTCACTTATGTCGGGTATACTTATAACAAACATTAAAGAAACATTAGAAAATCCAATTAAATTTGAAACTCAATTATTAAAATTAAAATTCCAAGACATTTTTGAACCTTGCGTGATGCCGGCAGCAATTGTAATGTTTTTATCTGCAACATGTTCAGGAATAATTTTCGTTTTAACTCCCGAAATATCTAATTTTTTAAAGATTGAAAATAAAGGTTGGTTTTTCATTTTTTATGTAATGACAACAATTATTGTTCGCTTATTTTTTAGTTCAATATCCGATAAAATAGGTAGACGAAAAACTCTTACAATTGGTATGATTTTTCTATTAGTTAGTATGGGATTAATTGGTTTTTCTAAAGATATCTTTTCATACACCTTGGCTTCAATAATTTTTGGAATTGCGACAGGAACAACTAGCCCTACATTATTTGCATGGACAGCTGACTTATCTCATCCTGAAAGAAGAGGAATTGGTTCTGGAACAATGTTTATTGCGCTAGAGTTAGGAATAATGGTTGGGTCATTATCAACATTAATAACCTATAACAATACATTAAAATCAATTCCTATAGCATTTTTAGTTGGCTCTGTAATGGCTTTAATTGCAATCACTTATTTAATTTGGCATCAATACAAGCGAAAATCAATGACTTAATGATATTTTTTTGAATAATTCAGTTTTAAATTACTCATCAGTCATCGTATCATCAAGCATCAAATTTTCAGGTTCTTCAACTCCATAGTCCAATCTTTTTGCTTTAATAAATCTTGGAATATAATATTTACTAGTCATAAAATTATCAATTACTACCCCTCTTGAAGTCGAAGCATGAATAAATTTAATTCCTTCAGGAGAATTATCAATTACCAAAGCAACATGACCTACACCTGATGCATTTGCATTTCTCCCCTTAAAAAACATTAAATCTCCAGCTCTAACATCATGTAACATAACGTTCTCTCCAAATTCAGCTAAACCATAACTTGAACGTGTTAATGACATTCCAAAATTACCCATTACATAATAAATAAAACCCGAACAATCGAATCCAGCAGGAGAAGTACCTCCAAAATGATAGGGAGTACCTAGAAAATTTTTAGCATATGTAATAATATCGTCAACTTGTTTAGCATTGCCAGAAGGTACCCTATCATCCATTGAAATCATACTGATAAATTCCTCCAACTCAATAGAATCAAGTTCCGCTTGAGTTTGTGAATAGTTTGAAAAAGATATCAAACAAAAAAAACTTATAAAAAAAATTACTTTCAATTTTAATCAGTTGTATTGTGATTGTAAAATTATAACTATTTTCGGGATATTAACAATTATGTATTTTGATAGAAATTTCTGAAAAGCAATTGACAAAGCTCTACTACACCATAGGTGAAGTGGCTACTATGTTTAGTGTTAATACCTCATTGATAAGGTTTTGGGAGAAAGAATTTTCCATAATTCAGCCAAAAAAAAACAAAAAAGGCAACCGATTATTCACTCCAAAAGACATAATAAATTTTAACAAGATTTATAATTTAGTTAAAGAACAAGGTTTTACACTTGAAGGAGCAAAAAATGCTTTAAAGATTAACAACGTTCAAAACATTAATTCAGCTAAAACTGAAGATAAAATAGTTACTGATTTTTCCTTAGATAAAACTAGCATCATTCAAAGTCTTGAAAATGTGAAAATTAAACTACGAAAATTAAGAGGCTTATAATTCTATAATGTTTCATAAAATTACACTTGACAATCAACAATGGATGAAAAACATTTAAACGATTGGTTCAAAAAAAGAAAAGAACGTAGAAAACAGCTGAATTCTAATTCATTACTGAATGGTTTGTTGTTGAATGACATTGCAATATTAAGTACTTCAATCACCTTATTGGAAAGCTCACGAACAGATGATAAAGAAATTGCAAAAGAATTAATCAAATTATGTTTACCACATTCCGGAAAATCAATACGAATTGGAATTACAGGGGTTCCAGGAGTTGGTAAAAGCACATTCATAGAATCCTTTGGGAAAATCTTATTAAAAGAAGGTAAAAAATTAGCAATTCTAGCTATTGATCCAAGTAGCGAATTCAGTGGAGGAAGTATTTTAGGGGATAAAACTAGAATGGAAGAACTTTCTCAAATGGAAAATGTTTTTATCCGTCCTTCTCCTGCAGGAAAAACATTGGGCGGAGTTGCTCAAAAAACAAGAGAAAGTATATTATTATGCGAAGCAGCAGGTTTTGATGTAATTTTAATAGAAACAGTTGGTGTAGGTCAATCCGAGACAATGGTGCATTCAATGGTCGATTTCTTTTTATTATTAATGCTTTCAGGTGCAGGAGATGAGCTTCAAGGAATTAAAAGAGGTATAATGGAAATGGCCGATTCAATTGTAATAACCAAAGCTGACGGAGATAATTTACAAAGAGCTAAATTAGCAAGCAGAGAATACCAAAATGCACTTCATCTCTTCCCTCCCAACCCAAATGGCTGGATTCCAAAATCATTAATTTGCAGTTCTGTTTCAGGTGAAAATATTTCAACTTTAAACGAAATAATAAACTCATTTGTAAATCACACTAAATTAAATGGTTGGTTTGAGAAGAAAAGACATTCTCAAGATAAATTTTGGTTTCACGAAACCCTTAAAGAATTGATATTGAATCAGTTTTATAAAAATGAGGAAATTTGTATTGAAATTGAGAAAATTGAGAAAGATATTAATCAAGGTAAAATATCATCTTTTCAAGCAGCAGAAGAATTATTTAAAAATTATTTAAAAATCGAAAATGGAACAAATATTTAAAATTGAAGGAGAATATATCGAATTAATTCAATTGCTTAAAGCTATAGGTTTAGCTAATACTGGTGGACACGCAAAAATGATTGTAGATCAGGAAATGGTTACTAGAAATGGTGAGATTGAAACACGAAAACGTGCAAAACTTATTGCTGGTGACGTTATAGAGATTACCGATAATAAAATTATTCTTAAATAAATTAATCAAATAAAAATTACTTATTTCATGAAAAATATATTGATTTTCACCCTATTATTTCTTTCAACAACTTCATACGCTGGAAGAATCAGAGACTTAGATTTCACCATTGACACCTCAAATTTCGGGGTCAATAATACGTTCACAATTACTGTATTTCTTATTAAAAAAAATGGTAAGAGAATTACTCTTGCACCAAATCAGTTTTCTTTATATTGGGGAAAACTAAAAGTTACAGGCCAACACATTCTATCGTTTAAGCATGGGCTAGTGACATTTGATCAAAGTTCTATATTTAATGGTAATAACAAGACTATTTTAGATATTTCATACAACAATGGTCAACACACTATGCAAGCTGACATTATTTACCCATACGTTAATTCTTTGAATATCAATAACAATTCAATAACTGTAAATCATTTTAATGCATTTGATTATGATTTAGTTTTCAGTAATGGTAAAACTACTAACCATTCTAATAATTTATTCAATGAAAATAATTTAATAAACACTTCTTCACCTGATATAAAAATAAGTGATTCAAAAATTATGTTACAATTAGAGGAACCTTCACTTTCTGAAAATATAAAATTGAGTTTCAAGAATAAGCTAAACGATCAGTTTCTAGGAGAAAAATTAGTTAACATTTCTTATCCTACAACTTGTAGAATTGAAGTTCATGGAATTGATGGGGCAAATGGAATTGATGGAAAAGATGGTGTGAAAACTTCTGAAATTGGCTCGAAAGGAACAAATGGACAAAATGGATTAAAAGGAAAAGATATAGTAGTACTGGCAAAAACTAAAAATGTTAATTCTAAAAGATATATAATACTTCAAACTTTTGCTACTGATGGAAGTCATCAAACAGAAATTATTTGGTTTGATGGAAGCCCGATTGTTATCAATTCAAATGGAGGAAATGGAGGAAATGGAGGAAAAGGTGGAGACGGAATGAAAGGCCTGATTGATAAAACAAAACAAATAAATTCACCAAATGGAGGAAATGGAGGTAATGGAGGAAATGCAGGAAATGCAGGGAATGCAGGGAATGTGAATGTTATAATTTCTAAATCATCTGAAGATCTAAAATCTTTTTTCTCAATATCATCTAATGGAGGAACCGCAGGAAAAATTGGTATTGGAGGCTCAGGAGGAAAAGGAGATTATTCCGATACTAACCTCGCTGGAAAAATACTTACCACAAGAGATGGTAAACAAGGAAACAATGGAATTCGAGGAGTCGATGGAACTAATGGAATAATAAATACTCCACAAATAGTTTCTGAAGAAGAATGGATAAAGCAGTATGAACAATATTTAAAAGAAGGATTTATTAAGTAGACTTTTAATATTTACTATATTTGAATAGCATTATAATTACTATAAAATGGCGATACCAAAAAAAGAATTAGAATTCAATCAGAATGATGATTTAATGCGTTTAAAAATTTCTTCTTTAGAAAGAGAATTAGCTAAAATCTATGAAGGTGGAGGTGAAAAAAGAATTGAAAAATTACATGAAAGTGGCAAACTTACTGCACGTGAACGTATTGAATTACTTTTAGATCCAAAAACAGAGCAATTAGAAATTGGAGCTATTGCTGGATATGGAATGTACGAAGAGCATGGTGGATGTCCTTCTGGAGGTGTAGTTGTAGTTATCGGATATGTATCTGGTAAACAATGTATTGTAGTAGCTAATGATGCAACAGTTAAAGCAGGAGCTTGGTTTCCAATAACAGCAAAAAAGAATCTTCGAGCACAAGAAATAGCAATGGAAAATAATCTTCCGATTATCTATTTAGTAGATTCTGCAGGAGTATATTTACCATTACAAGATGAAATTTTCCCTGATAAAGAGCATTTTGGACGAATTTTCAGAAACAATGCTATGATGAACTCATTAGGAATTGTTCAGATCGCAGCTGTAATGGGGAGTTGTGTTGCAGGCGGTGCTTACCTTCCAATAATGTCTAGTGAATCATTAATAGTTAACAAAACAGGAACAATTTTCCTTGCAGGATCTTATTTAGTAAAAGCTGCAATCGGAGAAACAATTGACAATGAAACACTTGGTGGAGCAACAACGCATACTGAAATTTCTGGAGTTTGTGATTACAAATCAGAGAATGATCAAGAATGCTTGAAAACAATCCGAAGTTTAATGGATAAAATCGGTCATACTGAAAAAGCTGGATTTGATAGAAAACTTTCTACAATGCCAAAATTTGATTTGAAAAAAGTCTATGGAATTCTTCCTAGTGATCGTGCAAAACCTTATAGTATGCATGAGCTAATAAACTGTATAGTAGATGATTCAGAAATTACTGAATACAAAGCAGATTATGGAAAATCAATTGTTTGCGCTTTTGCAAGAATTGATGGATGGGCAGTCGGTATTGTAGCCAACCAACGTGAAGTTGTAAAAAACGGAAAAGGAGAAATGCAATTCGGAGGAGTAATATACTCTGATTCAGCGGATAAAGCTGCAAGATTTATTATGAATTGCAACCAGAAGAACATACCATTAGTTTTCTTACAAGATGTTACTGGCTTTATGGTTGGATCGAAAAGTGAACATGCAGGAATAATAAAAGACGGAGCAAAACTAGTGAATGCAATGGCTAATTCTGTTGTACCTAAGTTTACAATTGTAGTTGGTAATTCTTATGGTGCTGGTAATTATGCAATGTGTGGAAAAGCATATGATCCAAGATTAATTGTTGGTTGGCCAACAGCTGAAATCGCTGTAATGAGTGGAGCAGCGGCTGCAAAAGTATTACTTCAAATCGAAGTCGCTTCTTTAAAATCAAAAGGTGAAGAAATTACACCAGAAAGAGAAAAAGAATTATACGATCAAATTAAAAATAGGTATGATGAACAAACTTCTCCTTATTATGCTGCAAGTCGACTTTGGATTGATGCTATAATAAATCCTGCAGATACAAGAAAAGTGATTTCAGTAGGTATCGAAATGGCAAATCATAAAAAAGCTGAAAAACAATACAACGTAGGAGTTTTTCAAACTTAATTTATTGATACAATATCTTTAAGAACTTGAGATAATTAATAAGTTATAAAACAAACTTATAATTAATTATTTTTCCTAATTAGTTAAAAAAACAGTACCTTTAAAATAGATTAATACGAAAATTATGCATTTAAATTGGCTGATTAAACCTTATAACGAGCTAACCACCTCTGAATTTCATGACATTATTGCTTTACGTTTGAAAGCATTTGTTGTCGAACAAAACTGTTCCTACTTGGATTTAGATGGAAAAGATAAAAAATGTTATCATCTATTATGTCGTGATGGTCAAGGAAAAGTAGTTGCTACAGCTAGAATACTTCACCCTGGAGCTTCTTATCCTGAGGTTTCGATCGGAAGAGTTGTTGTAGAAAAATCACTTCGAGGTAATAATATTGGTCATGAATTGATGGAAAAATGTATGCAATATGTTAACGAAGAATTCGGAAATGTTGCAATTCGAATTTCTGCACAAAAATATTTAGAAGAATATTACTGTAAGCATAATTTTTTATCCAATGGAAATGAATATCTAGAAGATAACATTCCTCATATTGAAATGTTATTTACACCAAATAATTAAAAAATGAAAAATAAAACTCTCATTATAGGCTTGTTTTCATTACTATTTTCAAGTTGTTCATCTTTTAAAAAAAATGAATTATCTCAAGAAAAAATAGATGTAAAAAAAGATCTTTCAAATTTAAAAACAATTAATACAACCTATTTAGATAAAAATATTCGTCCACAAGATGATTTCTTTCTATTTTCAAATGGTACATGGGTTAAAGAAAATCCTGTACCTGCTTCAGAAGCTAGATGGGGAAGTTTCAATGAATTAGACATAGCTAATAAAATAAAATTGACGAAAATTTTAACTGAAGCAATGAATAATTCTAGTCTAAAGGGTAGTCAAAATCAATTATTAGGCGATTATTATTCGTCGTATATTTCCACTGAAATTAGAAATCAAAAAGGAATTGCACCTATACAGAATGAATTAGAAAAAATAAAAAACATTAAATCAAGACAAGAAATAGTTTCTATCATTGCTGAATCACATAAAGTAGGAATAAGTATGTTTTTTGGTTTTAGAGTAGAGCAAGATTTAAAAAATGTATCCAAATATATATCTACAATTAGTCAAGATGGAATTGGACTTCCGAATTGTGATTACTTCATAAAACCTGATAAATCATCTATTTTAGATGCATATGAAAAACATATTGCTTCAATCTTTGGTTTGTTAAAATACGATGAAAAATCAGCTTTAGAAATAGCAAAATCTGTTGTGAAATTTGAGAAGATTTTAGCAAATTCAATGATGAAACCAGCCGAATTAAGGGTACCTGAAAACACATATCATTTAGTCTCGAAAAATGATTTAGAGAAAAATTTAGGGAAATTTGATTTTGAAAGCTATTTAAGCATGTTAGGTAGCAACGATTTTGATTCAATTGTAGTTGGTCAACCTAAATTTATAGAAACTATTTCTAAAGTTTTTGAAAAAGAAGAAATCGAAAACTTGAAAAATTATATGCTATGGTGCACGATAAACCATTATTCTAGCCAATTAAGTAACGATTTTGTAGATCTAAACTTTAAATTTTATTCAGGAGTTTTAAGTGGTAAAAAAGAAATGAAGCCTCTAAACGAAAGAGCTATTGAAGAAATTACAAGTCTACCTGTCGGAGAATTACTAGGGAAAGCTTTCGTAGAGAAATATTTTTCTCAAAAATCACAAGATAAAGTGAATTCAATGGTTGACAATCTTTTAACATCGTTTAAAGATAGAATAAACGGTTTAGATTGGATGTCCAAAGAAACAAAAGATCAAGCTTTAATAAAATTGAACTCTATAGGGCGTAAATTGGGTTTCCCTTCTAAATGGGAAGATTTTAGTGCACTTAACTTCACAAAAGAAAGTTATGTTGAAAATACGAAAGAAATGAATCGCTTTGCCCACAAAAAAAATATGGGAGAACTTTATAAAAAAGTTGATAAGTCAAAATGGGAAATGCCAGCTCATAAAATAAATGCTTATTATCACCCACTTTTAAATGAAATTGCTTTTCCTGCAGGAATTATGCAACCTCCATTTTTTGATGAGAATTCTGAAGATGCTGTAAATTACGGCTCTATCGGAACAGTAATTGGACACGAATTCACTCATGGATTTGATGATATGGGTTCTAAATTTGGTGCTGACGGTTCATTTAAAAATTGGTGGACAGATAATGACCTTAAATTATTTGAAGAAAGAACCGCTTTATTAGGTGAAACTTTTTCTGGATTTTGTCCTATAGAAGGTCATTGTGTAAACTCAGATCTAACAATGGGTGAGAACATTGCTGATTTAGGGGGAATGACCCTCTCCTATTTTGCCTATTCTTTAACAGACGAATTTAAATCAGGAAAACTAAAAGATGGATATACTCCTGCTCAGCGCTTTTTCATTTCATATGCTCAGCTTTGGAAAATAAATTATACAGAAGCTGAAATGAAGAATAGAATTGCAAATGATCCTCATTCTCCAGGAATGTATAGAGTAAACGGTCCTTTAAAAAATTGTCCGGAATTTTTCAAAGCATTTGATATTAAAGAAGGTGATAAAATGAGAAATTCAACAAGCAAAATTGCTAAAATTTGGTAGATGTAGGATAGTGTTTAATTAACAGAAAATTTTAAATTCATTCAAATGGATATTGAAAAAAGTTTAATTCATAAGTACAATGTACCCGGACCAAGGTATACTTCATACCCTACTGTTCCATTTTGGAAAAACAATGAACTTTCTCAAAAAGAATGGATTGATACGATTCGTAAGAATAGATCTTTTTTTCAATCGAATGAAATTAGTTTATACATTCACCTTCCCTATTGTGAAAGTTTATGTACATTTTGTGGGTGTCATAAAAGAATTACAAAAAATCATTCTGTAGAAGAACCGTATATTAATACACTTATCAAAGAATGGGAAATTTACCTCAAAGAGCTTGATTTTAAACCAATAATTAAAGAACTTCATTTCGGTGGAGGAACTCCTACTTTTTTTAAACCTTCAGAATTAAAAAGACTTTTAGTTTCATTATTTGATACAAACTCTATTAATCCCGTAAAACATGAATTAAGCTTTGAAGCGCACCCAAATAATACAACTGAAGAACATTTGAAAACATTGTATGATTTTGGCTTTAGAAGAGTAAGTTTTGGTATTCAAGATTATAGTCCGGTTGTACAAAAAGCTATTCATAGAATTCAACCATTTGAAAATGTAAAAAATGTACATTTAATAGCAAAACAAATTGGTTATACATCAATAAGTCATGATTTAGTTTTCGGATTACCCAAACAACATATTCAGGATATTGAGAGAACAATTGAGAAGACTTTACTATTAATGCCGGATAGAATTTCGTTATATAGTTATGCTCATGTTCCTTGGATAAAAGGAAACGGACAAAGAGGATATGATGAGAAAGATTTACCAAAAAATGAAGAAAAAAGAGAATTATACGAACGATCAAAAGATCTTTTAGAAAAAGCCGGTTATATTGAAATAGGAATGGATCATTTTGCCCTTGAACACGATGATTTGTCAAAAGCAATGAGAAACAAGAAACTTCATCGTAATTTCATGGGATATACCACAAAATCAACCCCTATGATGATTAGTTTAGGAATGTCTTCAATATCTGATAGTTGGTTTGGATTTGCTCAAAACGAAAAATCGGTTGACGAGTATATCAAAATTGTAACCGAAGGAAAATTACCTGTTTTCAGAGGTCATATCTTGAGCGATGAAGATGTATTAATAAGAAAGCATATTCTTGATCTAATGTGTCATTTTCAAACCATTTTAGATGAAAATTCTATAATTCAGTCTTTCTTCAATGATATTATAGATCGATTAAAAGTAATGATTGAAGATGGTTTGGTTTTAATTGAAGGAAACAAAGTCTCAATTACTGAAAAAGGAATCCCGTTTGTTAGAAATTGCTGTATGGCTTTTGATCAGGATTTAAATAATTCTATAAGTAAAGAGAAAATGTTTTCACAAACGATTTAAAAAGATAATAGACATTTAGAATTTAGATAAAAGACCAAAAGTTCAAAATGTCTAATTCTAACTTCTAAAAATCTAATTTCTAGAAAAAATATGAGCGAAAATTGTTATCACTGCGGGGATGATATTATTGGAAAAGGATTCTCAATATTAGAAAAGAAATTCTGCTGTAACGGTTGTAAAATGGTTTATCAGTTATTATCCGATAACAATATGGATGCATTTTACACATTGGATAAAAAACCTGGTGTTAAACCAAATACTTCTTCAATTAATAAATATACATTTCTAGAAGTTGATTCTATTCAAACTAAATTTATAGATTTTCAAGATGGTGAATCCGTAAAAGTAACATTATTTTTACCTCAAATCCATTGTTCTTCTTGTATATACCTCTTAGAAAATGCTTCTAAAATAGACCCTGCTATTCTCTCTTGTCAAGTGAATTTCACAAAAAGAGAAGCAGTTATTTGTTATGACAATTCAAAAATAAAACTATCAGATTTAGCTCAATTTTTAGATAAAATTGGATATGCTCCAAATTTCGGAAACAGAAATGATACTGAAAAAAAAATGGATAAGCAATTCATGTATAAACTTGGAATTGCTGGTTTTGCTTTTGGAAGTATTATGCTTTGGAGTTTTCCTGAATATTTAGGTATTGAAGACATGAATGATAAATTCAGAAATTTCACTTCAATATTATCGCTTTGCATTTCAATTCCTGTATTACTTTATTCGGCAAATGCCTATTTCATATCAGCTTATAAAGCTATTCGATACAAAAACCTTAATTTAGATATTCCCATTACTATCGGTATAATAGCACTATATGCACAAAGTGTTTACACGATTATAAATGGTGATGGACCTGGGTACATGGATTCATTTGCAGGCTTCATTTTCTTTCTTTTAATTGGAAAATGGTTTCAAAATAAAACATATAAAACATTATCATTCGAGAGAGATTATACGTCGTATTTTCCAGTAGCAATTACTAAGATTACCGATGAAAATGAACAAATCATTGAAATTGAAGACTTAAAGAAAAATGATACTATACTAGTTAGAAATGAAGAGGTTATACCTTGTGATAGTGAATTACTTTCTCATGAAGCTCGAATCGATTATAGTTTTGTTACTGGAGAATCGATTCCGATAACAAAAAAGAAAGGTGATTTTATATACGCTGGAGGTAAATTATTAGGACAAAGATCTACTCTTAAAGTTCTTAAAGAAAGTAAAAGAAGTCATTTAACTCAACTATGGAATGATGTTTCAAAAGACGATAAAGAAGCAGGACAAAAAACAATTCAAGATAAAATTTCTTTCTATTTCTTAGTAATCATACTTTTAATATCAACCGGAGCAGGAATTGGATGGTCATTTATTGACCCTTCAAAAATCACTCAAATTGTAGTTTCAATTCTTATTGTCGCTTGTCCTTGTGCATTAGCTTTATCAAGTCCCTTTACTTTTGGAAATATTCTAAGAGTTCTAGGTAGAAATGGATTGTACCTTAAAAATTCAAAAGTAATCGAACGAATAAATGAGGTTACAGATGTTGTTTTTGACAAAACAGGAACACTTACCACAGGAATATTGGATGGAATAGAATTTATAGGAACACAACTGACAATTGATCAAAAGAAAATAATTATTGCTGTAGCTCATTCTTCCACTCACCCCCTATCAAGAGCCATTGTTCAATTTCTTCGTCAGCAGGTAAATTTAGAATTACCTGAGGTTTCTCATTTCGAAGAAATATCGGGAAAGGGAATTGAAGCAATATGTGATACTAAAAATATAAAAATAGGTTCAAGTAGTTTTGCAGGATATCGCTCAGAGAAAACTCAATCGAATGAAACTTCAGTTTTTATTTCAATTGATGATCAATTTATTGGGAAATTCATTTTTCATTCAGAACTGAGAGCTGGAATGGATTTAATGCTGAAAAAATTAAATCATCTAAAACTTCATGTTTTATCTGGTGATAATGAAAAAGATAAAGAACTTTTAATTTCAATTTTCCCACAAAACGCATCTATTTTCTTTCATCAATCACCAAAAGATAAATTAGATTATATTGAAAAATTAAAAAATGAAGGAAAAAAAATAATGATGATTGGTGATGGCTTAAACGATGCTGGAGCTCTTGGAAAATCAGATGTTGGAGTTGCAGTTTCTGAAGATATATTTAGATTTACCCCATCTTCAGATGCTATTATTGAAGCTTCAAAATTATATTTACTCCCCTCATTTATTTCCATTTCACAATTCTCCAAAATTGTTTTAAAAAGTTGTCTTGGATTTTCTGTGTCATATAATATTGTAGGTCTTTCTATTGCAATATCAGGTCAAATGACACCTTTAGTGGCTGCTATTTTAATGCCAATTAGTTCTATAACAGTTGTTTTCTTAAGTACTTTTTTGGTGCTTTGGAAAGGGAAACAAGTTTAAATTGATTATTTTAAATTCCTAATTATTCAAAATAATTCCTTCTTTTTCTTCTAGAAATTTTGTTCCTTGAATTCCTCCTGTATGAATAAAAATGACGGTTTGATTTTCTAAATTTCCTTTTTCCATTTCAGTAAACAAAGCATACATTACCTTTCCAGTATAGACTTGATCCAATGGAATTTTATATGTATTACTAAATTTTTGAATAAATTGAATTAACTCAGTTGTATAATTAGCATAACCTCCAAAATGATAATTTGAATGAACAATCGTTTTTGATAATAACTCTTCCGTTAATTCTGAATCAAAAATTGAATAATTCAATAATTCTCTCATTTCATTGTGAACATCAAATCCTTTTAAAACAGGAACTAAATGAAGTTTTGCATTTTCAGCTAAGGAGAGTAGAATACCACAACTTGTTGTTGTTGTTCCCTGTGCTACAAAAATCGAATCGTAAACTACATCAATTTCACTAATAATTTCCTGACAGCCAACCATTCCATAGAAATTGGCGCCTCCCTCTGGAACAATATAATGGTTTTCATACTCATAGCTCAAATCATTTTGATAAAGTTTATCATTTCGTAATTTATATTCTTCACGAGAAACAAATTTTAATTTCATTCCAAGTTCTGAACAACGTCTTAATGTTTCATTAGAATTTTCTGTTAACTCTTCTCCTCTAACAATTCCAATAGCTTTAATTCCTGATTTTTTACAAGCGGAAGCTGTTGCAACTAAATGATTTGAAAAAGCACCTCCAAAAGTTAAAATACCTTCTTTCTTTAAAACCTTTGCTTGTTCAATATTAAACTTTAGCTTTCGCCACTTATTACCCGAAACTTCAGAATCGATTAAATCATCTCTCTTGACAAAAAGACGAATATTTCTTTCTCTAAAACATTCTGCATCAACAAATTGAAGAACAGATTTTTCAGTAGAATAAAGTGACATATTTTGAGTATTGAGTATTAATAATGGAATTATTGATTAAAATTAAAATCTTACTCCTTCTAGACAAAAATACGTAATTTTACACTTGATTATTTACAATCTATAATTATTAATTCTCAAAAAAGAAGTATGATTGACGATATGTTTGGATTTTCTCAAAAGAAAAAATTAGAAGAAGATGAATATTATCTTAGTCCTGAAGGATATATTGTTTTCACTGAGAAATACCTTCTAAAAAGAGGGTATTGTTGTAAAAATGGTTGCAAGCATTGTCCTTATGGTTTTGACAAAAAGACTGGTAATTTATTAAAATAAAAAAATCTCAATAAATTCCTTGTTCTGGAAATCTTCCTTTGTACTTTGATAAAATCTGTTTGATATCTTTTATATCTTTCTCAACATCGCCTGATGGTTCAAACAATTGATCAAAACCACCTGTTTTATTTTTATAATCGATATAAGCAATATAAATCGGAACTTGTGCTTTTTGGGCAATGTAATAAAACCCTTTTTTCCAACGATCATTATACTTACGAGTACCTTCAGGTGTAAAAACTAAAAATAAAGTTTCACTTTCATTAAATAATTTAGCTGCAAAATCAGTAAGATTGTTATTTACTTTTCGATCAACAGGTATACCCCCCATTTTTTTTAAGAAATATCCCATTGGAAAAAAGAATAACTCTTTCTTAATCAAGAATTTTGCATTTACACCATAATTAGCAAAAGTAATTCTACCAATTATAAAATCCCAATTAGAAGTATGAGGTCCCATAACGACAACACATTTATCAATTCCGTTTGGAACATATTCATCTATTTTCCAACCTGCTAACTTTAGTAAAAATTTTAAAAACTTTCTCATATCACAAATGTACATATTTCACAATAAAAGTTACTTTTATAGTATGAAAATTAAATACGACATTAAAACACTTCTAACTTCACTTGTGTTGTTACTATTTCTTTGGGTAGCTTTTTTTATAACACAACTAATTTATAAAGCTCCTGAACATAAAAATGAATATTTCATTCCTGAAACTGCAACATTTGCTATTAAACTTGATAGTAGAAAATTAGTAAATAAGACTTTATACACCTTACTTTTTGAGGGACGTGATGAACAAATAATAGAAAAAATAAAAGAAATTATAAGCACACCTGGAGAACAAAGAAAAAGTTTAGGTATTAATTTTTTATCTGATGCTATCTTATTTTCAAATCCATATAAAAACGGAAAATTAGTAATTGTTTCTGTCAATTTATCAAATTCAACTAATTTTAAAAATAATATTCCAGAATTATTGAACCCTAAACAAGTTGTCGAAGTTATTGATAATGTTGGTTTTATTTTAACTTATATTTCGCCTAATGATCAAGAAAATATTAAAAAAGAAGATATTTCAACTTTTTTCGCTAAAAACATTCTGCCACTCTCCAACAATACAAATTCTCGTTTTAAAAAGGTAAAAGAGGATGGAAGTTTCTTTCAATCCTACTCAAAAGGAAATTTATTCGGTGTCACAACATGTTTCAACTCTTCTAATTTTCAATTTAATTTGATTGATAATGGAATAGGAATAAATGGCGAACTTGGTATTTCTGCAAATAAAAATTCAAATGTACTTGTTGCAAATCAAATTTTATTTCCTAAAAATGGATATTTTCATTTTTCAAGTGGCGTTATCCCAAAATCTATTCAGGATTCTTTAAGTTCATATGCACTCAAAGCTGGTATTGATTTACCTAAATTAAAGTCATTTTCTTTAAATTATGGAGGAATGAATATTCAAATGAATAATGAAGGAATGAGTGTGCTTCCTGATTTGGATTTATTGTTAGAGTTCAAATCTGCATTCTCTATTTCAAATTTACTAAAACAAGATACTTTACTTTCAAAAATAGCAGGAAAATTTGACAATAACACACTTACAATTGGTGAAAAAAAATACTTTGTAAATCAATTAAATTCTAAAACAATATCAATAAGTGTTTCTGATTCTCCTGCAATTGTTTCAAATAAAAAGAATGAATTATTTGCAATTAAAGGTAATATTTCCTCATTATTAAAAATTGAAGGAGGTGGAATGATAGTTTCTTTACTTGAGATGGTTCCAACTTTTAAAGCATCTAAAGAATTATTTTCAAATTTAGAGGATGTAAATATTACAGTTAGAAAAACGAATTCTAAAAACGCTGAATTGAACGGCGCTATCATTTTCAAGAAAGATCATTTTGTAATGAATGAAATGATGAAATTTATTTTAGAAATGCAATTCGTTTTGATGTAAATTATAGTTTCAGAAGATTTTCAAAATAGTTTGGTGCTTCAATTAATCGTGAACCATACCAAGAAAACATTTCTCCGTCGACTAATAAGATTTTTGCATTTGGATAAATCACTTGTAATTCACTTATATGATTTTCTTTGAATGGGTAAGGTTCTGAACTTAAGAAAATGAAATCAGGTGATTTTATAGATTTAAAATTTATTTCTGAATATCTATTATCAGTAATACTGTTTTCAAATCCACAACGAGAGAGCATATCATCAATAAAGGTGTTTTTTCCTGCTGCTAAAAAAGGTTTTCTCCATATTAAATAAAGAACAGAAGGATGATTTTTTAATTGTGATTGAAGCTTTTCAAAACAATCAAAATTTGTTCTGATTTTTGAACTTATCTCAATTGATTTTTCTTCTGAACCAACTAATAGTCCTATCTTTAAAATCATTTCGAGTGCGTCTTCCAAAGTAAAAATATCACTCATCCAAACTGGAGCAATTGATTTTAACTCTTCAATATTTTGCTTTTCATTTTCCTCTTTGTTTCCAATAATTAAATCTGGATTTAAAGACTTTACTTTTTCAAAATCAACATCTTTGGTTCCTCCTACTCGACTTTTATTGTTAAACCATTCATGCGGATGAATACAAAATTTAGTTATCCCTACAACTCTATCCCCTAATCCTAAATGAAATAATAATTCAGTTTGAGAAGGTACCAACGAAACAATCCGCCTCGGTGCTCCCGAAAGGCGGATTGTATTATTCATTTGATCTATAAATTCGTTCATTTATTCAATGGTGAATTTTCTATGAAAGTGAAGAGATAATATCATAACGAGTAATAATATGATGTCCACCATTTGGCATTTCTACCAAAACTGCATGTGTATTTTTATTTATCAATTTTGATACATCTTCTAAACTAGTACTCGTTTTAACAACAGGAAAAGCATCTTGCATAACACTTGAAATTGGAGCATCTCTTAAACTTGGGTCTTCTACCAATAATTGATATACATGACTATCATCTAAAGAACCTACGAAATCTCCGTTTTTAGTCACGGGAATTTGAGATATTCCAAATTTTCTCATTTTTGCGATTGCATGAGAAACTAGTTCTTCAGAATACAAAGCAACCAATGGTTCATTTTGATGTTTTTCAACCATATCACCAGCAGTTTTTACATTTTCAACTAAAAAACCACGTTCTTTCATCCATTCATCGTTGAATATTTTACCAATATAACGACTACCATGATCATGAAATAATACAACTACAACATCAGTTTCTTTTAACTCTCCTTCCATTTGTAATAATCCCGCAATTGCTGCTCCAGCAGAGTTACCTACGAAGATACCTTCTTCACGTGCAATTCTTCGAGTCATAACTGCAGCATCTTTATCTGTAACCTTTTCAAAATGATCAATTACATCGAAATCAACATTTTCTGGTAAAACATCTTCTCCAATACCTTCAGTGATATAAGGATAAATTTCACTCTCATCGAAAATCCCTGTTTCTTTGTATTTCTTAAAAACAGAACCATACGTGTCGATACCCCAAATTTTAATAGCTGGATTTTTTTCTTTTAAATACCTTCCAACTCCAGAAATAGTTCCTCCAGTTCCAACTCCAACGATAAAATGAGTTATTTTACCATCAGTCTGATCCCAAATCTCAGGTGCAGTTTGTTCGTAATGAGCTTGTCTGTTAGAAAGATTATCGTATTGATTTACATACCAGGAATTTGGGATTTCAGTTGCTAATCTTCTTGAAACTGAATAGTAGGAACGTGGATCTGTAGGCTCTACAGCAGTAGGACAAACAACAACTTCTGCACCAACAGCTCGAAGAATATCCATTTTTTCTTTGGATTGTTTATCGTTTAAAACACAAATCAATTTGTAGCCTTTATTGATAGCAACCAAAGCCAATCCCATTCCTGTATTTCCAGAAGTACCTTCAATAATAGTACCGCCTGGTTTCAATATACCAGATTTTTCAGCATCTTCAACCATTTTCACAGCCATTCTATCTTTAACAGAATTACCTGGATTTGTAGTTTCAACTTTTGCTAAAATCGTTGCTTTTATATCTTTAGTGATAACATTTAACTTAACCATTGGAGTGTTACCAATAGTTTCAAGTATATTATTATATATTTTCATTTTGAAATAATTTTATTTTTTAGAGAACAAAGATAAGAGTAATGTTGAAAAAAGGAAACTTCATTTAAAGCTATTAAGAAGTAATAAAATATTACCTAAATAAACGCTCGTCAAAGAAAAATGGCTCAGTTTTTTCAATCTTAACTTTTTTCATTAAATCATGATGGGGATTAAATAAATAATTAAATTCCCCCTGAACAACAGCTGACGGCACCTTTAAAACAAGATGAGCAGCTTTTTCTAAAAACGATTTACCAATTTTACGAGGAAAACTAGTATGAGGAAAAACTTTCCAATTTTCAGGCAATTCACTCTCATTAATTTCAAGTATTTCAATTGTATCTGAAAATTCGATAGTTGTCAAAATAAAATCGGTCGGAATTATTCCTAATGGAATATGTACTGCTATTTCTGTCAAACAAAGCGCTCTTGTTCCACTTGTATAAACCATCGCTAAACCTTTATCGTTCCACCTTCCCCCACTCTTTTCAGCCCCATAACCAGAAAGATCCCTACAGTAAGTAGATTTACATAAACGAAAAACAATCATGCGAAAATACCGTGTTCAATTCTGGATAATTCGTTATTTATGAGCTCAATACCAAAAACAGTATCAAGAAGCTCTTTTGGTTTTGAACCTAAGGCTAAATTTTTGGAAACCAACCAAGTATCAAAATTCTCTTTATTTCCAAAAACAGAAACACCATACTCGTATAATATTGTGATTTGAATAATTCTTTCTGAAGAAATAACATCGAATGTTTTATTTTCTTTTTGATAACGGTGCATAGTTCTTTCTGACAAGTGTAAAAAAGAAGCCCATTCTTGAATAGAAAAAGAAATTCTTTTTAATAAACTCGAAAAAACTGGAAACTGAACCCCTTCTCTAACCAACTGAACCAATCGATTTGTATCAAATGATTCTATAAACCCATAAGGGATAGCAGGATCATTTAATTGTTTTTTACTTTCCATAACATAAACTTTTTTGTAAATATAATGAATATTGTCTTATAAAAAAAGACAAATGTCAAAATAAGTGGAAAAATATAATAATTAAAATAAAAAAATAAGTTCAAAACACAGAAATAATGTATTTATATTAAGCTTTTCATGAGAGAATAATCATTAAATTTGTAATACAATTAAAATACATGGATTTTAAACTGTTTTCTGAATTTCAACCTACTGGCGACCAACCTGAAGCTATTAAACAATTAGTAGAGGGTTTAAATGAAAACACTCAAAGTCAGACACTTTTGGGAGTTACAGGAAGTGGAAAAACATTTACAATTGCTAATGTTATTAAGGAAACAAATCGTCCTACGTTAATTTTATCACACAACAAAACCCTCGCGGCACAATTATATAGCGAATTCAAAGAATTTTTCCCTGAAAATTCAGTAGAATATTTTGTTTCTTATTACGATTATTATCAGCCTGAAGCCTATATGCCTGTAACAGGAACCTATATAGAAAAAGATTTAGCTATTAACGAAGAACTAGAAAAACTTAGGCTTTCTACAACTTCAGCATTACTTTCAGGACGAAAAGATGTAATTGTAATATCCTCTGTATCTTGCATATATGGAATTGGTAATCCTAAAGAATTTGAAAACAGTATCATGACCTTGAAAGCAGGCATGACTTACTCTAGAAATAAATTTTTATATAAATTAGTCGAAAACTTATATTCTCGAGCAAATCTAGAATTCAAAAGGGGAATGTTTCGTGTAAAAGGTGACACTGTAGATATTTTTTTAGCATATGCTGATCACGCTCTTAGAATAGAATTTTGGGGAGATGAAATTGACTCTATTTCTGCGATTGACCCCGAAACAAATTCCAAAATTGAATCCTTTCAAGAAATTAACGTTTATCCTGCAAACATTTTTGTTTCTAATCCTGAAACAACAAAACAAGCAATTGACCAAATTGGTGAAGATATGGTTCTTCAAGTGGAAAATTTTAAAAAAGAACATAAATTGGAAGAAGCTAAACGTTTGGAAGAACGAGTTAGTTATGACTTAGAAATGATTCGGGAATTAGGCTATTGTTCAGGCATTGAAAATTATTCACGTTATTTTGATCAACGAACTCCAGGTTCTCGTCCTTTCTGTTTATTGGATTATTTTCCTGAAAATTTTCTATTAGTAATAGATGAAAGTCATGTTACAATTCCTCAAATAAAAGCAATGTACGGAGGAGATAGAGCTAGAAAAATAAACTTGGTAGATTATGGCTTTAGACTTCAAGCAGCAATGGATAATAGACCTTTAAAATTTGAAGAATTTGAAAATATAATTCCTCAAACCATTTTTGTTTCTGCTACACCCGCTGAATTTGAATTAGAAAAATCTGGAGGTATTGTTGTGGAACAAGTTATTCGCCCAACTGGTTTATTAGATCCAATTATCGAAGTGAGACCAAGTTTAAATCAGATAGACAACTTAATAGAAGAAATTCAACTAAGAATTACTCGAGATGAACGCGTTTTAGTTACAACTTTGACAAAAAGAATGGCTGAAGAACTTCAAAAATACTTGGATAGACTAGGAATCTTATGTCGTTATATTCATAGTGAAGTTCACACATTGGATCGAGTTGTTATTCTGAAACAATTAAGGATGGGCACTTTCCATGTTTTAATTGGTGTAAATTTATTAAGAGAGGGTTTGGATTTACCTGAAGTATCACTAGTCGCTATTTTAGATGCTGATAAAGAAGGCTTCTTAAGAAATGAAAAATCATTAGTTCAAACTGTTGGTCGTGCTGCTCGTAATGTAAATGGAACTGTAATCATGTATGCTGATAAAATGACAGATTCAATGCAACGTACCATAGACGAAACTGCAAGAAGAAGAAGGATTCAAATAGCTTATAATGAGGAAAATAATCAAATTCCAATGGCCTTGAATAAAACGATTGGTAAAACTCTCGAAAATGTCAAAATCATAAATGAAGATAAAATGTATCGTCAATTAACAGATGAAGAATTATCAATAGCAGCCGATCCAATTACAAGTTATTTAACTCAAGAACAGCTTATAACAAATATAAAAGTAACCCGAAAATCTATGGAAAAAGCAGCTAAAGCGTTAGATTTTATGGAAGCAGCTAGATTGAGAGATGAATTGTTTGAATTAGAGAAAATGAAAAAGTAGGGATTTTTGGGGATTGGGATTTAGGTCTGTGAAGGTTATAATACAAAGGAAGACTTAAAATTAATTTGTTCGATTTAAGAAAAATATAATGATGAAAAATATTTCGGTTAATTTATTTATTTGTGTTTACAAAAACATTCCTTTTCTTCGAAAAGTTTTAGATTCAGTAGAGCAACAAATCTATCGTGATTTTACGGTTACTGTTGTGGAAGATGGCGATTTTAAAGATATGAGTAACTTTATAAATAACTCAAATTATTCATTTCCTATTCTTCATCTTCAACAAGAAGATAAAGGTTTTAGAAAAAACAAAATCTTAAATGCTGGACTTCGAGAAAATAAAGCAGAACTCTGTATATTTATTGATGGCGATTGTGTTTTACATCCTAAATTTATTTATGAATATGTAAAATACCATGACGGATCATCTATACTTTTTTCAAAACGAACTAATTTAGATGATAAAACAAGTCAACTTTTATTGAATTCAAATATCATTGTTCCAAGTAAATTAACAATGATAAAAAATAAAAGTACGCGAGTAGAAGATAGTTTTTATTTACCTTTTAAACCTGTTAGAAAAACATTAAAACCTCGAATTATTGGATGCAATATGGCTATTCCATTTTCAACTCTTCAAGCAATTAATGGTTTTGATGAGGATTATGAAATGACCGGTTATGGGGAAGATTGTGATATTGAATGGAGATTACAAAAGCAAGGTTTCTCATTTTTACACATGAAATACCACACAATCCAATTTCATTTAAATCATGATAGGCCAGAAAGAGAAGATCAAACTGCAATTAGTAGAGCAATGTTTAATTTGAAAAAAGAAAAAGGAATTACTTTTTGTGAAAAAGGACTTAAAAAAGATGTTGAATTTTGAATGTTTGGTGTTGAATGTTTTGATAATTATTCTTAAATTTAATAAAAAAAATTTATGAAAGAAAATCTAATCGAAACTAAATCTTTTCAATTTGCAATACAAGCTATTGAAATCTACAAACTTTTATCAAAACGAAATGAATACATATTATCTAAACAATTTTTAAGAAGTTCAACTAGTATTGGAGCAAATGTCAGAGAAGCTGGAGCAGGATATAGTAAAAAAGATTTCTCCGCTAAAATGAGC
>CANCQX010000031.1 GCA_947380375.1 Flavobacteriales bacterium | reverse complement strand
TTTATGAAATATTTTAGGCAACAAGTTTATTGCGTACTCTTCGTCATTGCTCCTAATATGAATTGTACCAATCCAGTTTCTTGGTACAATTTCATTTTTTCTGAAATCAATAAATCGTTGTTTAATTGATGTTGATTCATAATACAAATTTTCAGACGGCATAAACCTTTTACGATCTGCCCAAATAGTATCAAGTACCCTTTCAAGATCATCTGAAAATTCTTTTTTCGCAGCTATACTCTTTAGCTCCTCTGAGCTGTCCCATGAATACTTTACAAACTCAAAAAGGTTTATTTGTAAGGCCATAACTACCCAATGTATTTTAATAAACCTGTTTTGGCGTAATATTCTTCATCAATTGGCTTTCCTAAATCTGATAATAACTTTTTAACTTTCTCTAAGTCATTTCTATAATACTCCGAAAGAAGTGGAATTACATTTTCATTTATAACTTCGCTAAGTGAATTATTTTTAAGAAAATAAGCATGGCCGATTTGGAAGTCAACACCTTTATCAACTCTAAGCCTTGTATTAATAGAATCCATAAATAAGGCCTTATCAGTTTTATCAGCACTTTTACAGTAACTAATAATTACAGAGGAATCAGGATAGAGAGGGATAAATTGGAATCTCCTTCTTAAAGCTATATCCACAAGAGCAATTGACTTGTCGGCAGTATTCATGGTACCAATAATGTAAAGATTTGGCGGAATAGAAAAAACGTCACCTGAAGGTAGCGTAACAGAAAGTTCATTCTCTTTTCCTATTCTTTTATCTTCTTCTAAAAGTGTAATCAGTTCACCGAAAACTTTGGAGATATTGGCCCTGTTTATTTCGTCAAGAATAAGAACATAATTAGTGTTATCTTCTGTCCTTTTTACTTTATTATCTTTCTTTTTTTCAATTGATTTGATTACTTCCTTTACTTCATCAAAAGACTTTTGCTTTAATTCAAGATAAACATCATGGTATGGCCAAAGACCTGTATTATCTAATTTATCACTACTTCCATTATGTGGTTGCCACCCCTTTCTATCTTTAGAAGTTAAAAAATCAAACTTATCACGATGATTTCTTATAGAATTAGGGTTAACGCCAAATCGTTTAGCAACAATTGCGAAAACTTCTCCATTACTTTCAGAACCAAAATATTTATTAGCTTTTTTATCTTCTTTTGTATTAAACTTTGAAAGAAAGAAACATAATCTCAATATATCATTATTATCAATTTCATTATCGACTACCTCTCCTTCATCTTCAAATATTTTTCTTGCTAAGTCAGAAACAACTTTAAAAATACCAGGCTTCGGTTCAAAAAGTAATTCACCTTTATCTGATGTTTTGGGCTTTATACCTTGTACAAAATCCTCATAGCTATAGGATGGGTGCATCGTAACAAAGAAAATTTTCTTATTAAGCAGACTTCTGAATATTTCTCTGTTTTCAGCTCTGTCATCTGTTTTCCGATCTAAAATTTCCAATGCCTTTTCAACCGTAGCATCGGTTTTTCCTGTACCTGGAGGACCGAAGAGAATTTGGTTTAAAGGATAATTGTTTTTACTCTTTTCTCCACCATTATTTGTTGAATTTCCTGTACCGCCATCTAATATTTCAGGTAGAATATTTCGATTTATCATTTCTTTTACGATGGATTCCTGTTTAGATTTCCCAGTACCTACAAATTTGTCTTCAAAAGACACATTGTCTAAGCCACTTTTATTGATCGCTTTTTCTATGAGGCTTTTATCTTTATTTAATGAATATTTTTCTACTTCTTTTTTGATAAGTCCTGCGTCTACAGCTCTTTTTATAAACGTATTTAACTTATCAGAAGCATTAGTAGACCTTTTGCTTACAGGGATTGATTTAACGCACTGTTGAACCAAATCATCAATTGTTAATGGACCTTTCGTGAGAGTATTTACAATTTCCTCAAAAGGATGAACTACTTCACCGTTAATAAGAAACTCAGTATTAAGTATGTAATATTTTAGATAATCAGTATAAGAAATTTGATCATCAACATATTTTTGAGCAATACCCCCAAGAATAAATTGGTCATTTGCATCCTGATAATAAATACCTAACTCTCGTGCTGTGGTATAAAAGCTTGTGTAGTCACCCTCATCAACTTTCATAAGTATACCATGCAAAGACAAGGCTTTAACCATTGCTTTTGCAGGTACTTTTTCTTGGTTACTTGAAAGAAATTTGTAGCAATCAATATATGCTTTGAAAAGTGGCTCGTTTAATAACCTCCATTTGTCGAGGTTTATATATTCCATTTTTTGCATAGGAGTGTGTATATCGTTTAAAAATTGTTCGTTGTCGTAATGCCATTTTTTAAGAAGACGTCTTGATTCTTCGGTTTTCTTATAACCTTGGTTTGTATTTAAACACCACCTTAGGTATTCAATATGAAAAACATTAATAGAGGACCCGAAGGCTTTATATTTATTTAAATCATCAGACACAATAAAATCAAGGTAGAATTGTGTTAGCTGATCGTAATTACAATCATTTTCTTTTTTTAGCCATTTATATATTGCCTGCCAATGCGGATAGAAAACCGGGTAGTTATTTTCATCCTGTACATTTTTGACAATACTATATAAATGTGGAAAGTGTGAATTATAGGTTTTAATTTCAAAAATATTATTAAGTTCAGAACCTGTAAAATTTGAACTTTGTTTGATTTTATTTAAAAGAAAAACATGATTTAAGTCCTCACCACTTTTCAATTTGATATCTGTGTTGAAGTTTGCTGTCCATTGGGAGGAATGAAAAATGTTATCAGTATTTTTAATAAAGCACTTAATATCGTCAAGGTCACCATTAGTAAAACTGTAGTCTTTATCTCTCAATTTCCTTGCAACTGATTTAATTTTTTCTCTAGTGTTTAGATCCGATATTCTTTTTTCAACGTTCCCATCAAAACCTTCACTTTCTACATACCATTTTTTAAAACTTTCAGGAAAGTTTTGTTTCAAATAATCATATGAAAAGTCTTCTAACTTCATAGTCTTTTAATAATTTCTGACAATTCACAACAGCACCGAGCTAGATGTTAAATTTATTTTGAACCAATTTTTTCATACACTTTTATGTATAAAAAAATAGCGCCTTCTATAGGCAGTGCTTTTTCATTTTTTTTCCTGTATTATTTATGTTCAGGAATGCACCATTAATATTAAATTTTATCATTAGTGTTTAAATTTCTCGTCCACTGCTCCGCCATAGCTTTAGCCATACCAATAAATGTTTTACTTCTCATTGTTCTTCTTTCTGCTGGGGTTTTAGAAAGTGTCAAAGCATCAGAATACCATTTTGGTAAGCTTTTTCCACTGCTTAAAACTACTCTTTCTCCTTTTCCAACAATATTAGTTGGCTCAAGCATAGGTAAGTTCTTTAGCCATAAACATGTAGCTTTTGCAGCTTCGTCTCCAAACATCCAAGGATGAACAGTTTGATTTGGTTTTTTGTAACGTGTGCTAATAATACCTACAGGATTTTCAACAGCAATTTTATCAATAGGTGCCTCACATAGTTTTTTAAAGAAATCAATAGCTTCTTCTTTGTCTTTGGCTCTATTAGGAAATCGAGGGTGGGGTCTTCTTTGATCAAATGGAAGTTTATTATCATCAGGATGATAATACCATCTTGCACCACTAACTGCTAAAAACGTACAAGGGGGATGGGCAATCATCATTTCCCAATCACTTTTTAATTTGACCTTGTCACCATTTTGTAACACTCCTCCTTTATTCTTGATCACCTTAAAAACATCCATGTCAAAATGCCATTCAGGATGACCACCACTGCATGGAAGTAAATCACAACTATAGGCATTGTGCCCTAATTTTCTTAATTCTTTAGTGATTGCTTGACTTTCCTCACAAGCAACAAGAATATTTAATTTTTTCATTTAGTTTTCAATTTTTTTGAAATTGCACTTGCTATATTTTTTGCCATTTCTGGTGGAACTGCATTACCTATCATTTTAAAAGCAAAACCCTGACTTCCAATGAACTCAAAATCATCAGGAAAAGATTGCAATAAAGCGGCCTCTTTTACAGTAATGCTTCTAGCTTGGTTTATATCGGGATGAATAAACATCAATCCATCTTTATATAAATGAGCAACAATAGTTGGTGAGGGCTTATCCCATTCTAAATTTCTATATTTTGCATGGTTCGAATTTTTCCCCATTAAATCATTATAAAATGAAATTTTATTTTGAGAGGAACTTTTGTTCATTTCATTTTTAAGCCAATTTCTGAAAATTTCAACATCTCTTTCGTTGTGGAACCTTGAATCATGGAATTTCACTTTTTCTTCTATTACTAATTCATGCGAAATGTTTTTCCCGTTTACTTTTTTCTGTTTTTTTAAAGGCTTAAACTTTGGTAGATGTCCAATTGCATCGTATACATTTTTTGGAATTATTTTTTTTGTTAATGAATCTAGTTCATTATATACTTCCTCTAAAGAGATCTTAGTGGATTTTTTAACACCAATAATTATAACCCTATTTCTTTTTTGGGGGACGCCCAAATCAGAAGCTGTATAAATAGATTTTTTAAGTAATTCAGGTTTTCTAATTTCATAACCAATCTCATTAAATGCCTCGTAAATCCTTTCAGTTACAGGTTTTCCTCCTGGCATAGCACTTAATAATCCTGGAACATTTTCAAAAACGAAAACTTCAGGCTTAAACTCATCAACGACTTTTACGAAACTTTCGAAAAGATAATTTCTATAGTCATCTTTCATTGAATTTTTATCTTGCGCCCTTCCTGCTATTGAATATGCCTGACAAGGTGGTCCTCCAATAATTAAATTTACTTTTTGTTTTCCAATTAAGCCACGAAGCCCCTTTTGTTTTATTATTTCATGATTGGTAGAAGAATATTTATCTGAAGTTTCATTATTCCATTCCCCATTTATCAGTTCATCTGTTTTTTGAATATCAAAATGGATTACTCTTTTTAATGCATCCTCTTCTGAATGATTCCATTTTTCAACTAATCTGTGCCTAAGAGTTGTTATCATAGGTTTTTCCCATTCTACATGAGCCAAAGCTTCATATTCCTCTGATTGTAGAAAGCCTTCACTCAGTCCGCCACAACCAGCAAATAAGTCAATAAATGTGAGTTTCTTTTCTTTCACTTTACTCATTTCTTTTTACTTGATACAATTAATTCAACAACATCTTCATCTAAAATTGTAGAAATAATATTCAAAACTTCAAATATTGTTAACCTCCGATTATTACTATAATCATTGACGATGTTGAAGCTTTTGTACATTTTTTTCAGCCAACCAAGTTTGCTTGATTCCCTTTTCTTGGAGTTCTACCAAGATTCTGTTCTCGAATAGCTTTTGTATTAGGGAATGAAGATAAGTATAAAAGATGGATCTGTACACGATATTACTTCGTATTAATATCAATTTCGAGTCCATTCACTATCTACTGAAAAGTTATTGAATATACAAATACAACTATAACAATAACCAATCTAAATCTGTATTTTCTGATCTTTAAATAAAGCAGGTAAAAATAGAACTATTTAAATAGTTGATCTAACATTTCAAGTCAACTATTAATAATCTTTCATAATGGACCCAATTAACTAGACAGGTTTTTACCAAAGTTAAGATGGAGGGCGTATTTAAACTCTGTCAAAAAAGTATTCTTGAATTATTTAGATACTATCTTTGTCTTTTAATATAGATTTTAGAGAAGTCTAATGCTTGAAGTGGATTTGTTTTTAAATCTTTAACTCTAACATTGACCATAACGATAAAATCATCTGTAAGAATAGGCATTACAGCGGCATGATCTATTACTAATTGGTCACATTTAACCATTAATTCATTGCGTTTATCATTATCTAATTCTCTTAATGCTTTTTCAAATAATTTATCGAAATCTTTATTGCTAAATTTAAAATCATTTACCACTGAACCATCATTCTCTGAAATATTACCACCATAAAACAAGCATAAGAAGTTTTCAGGATCTGGATAATCAGCAATCCATCCAGCTCTCCAAATTTTAGCTTTTCCTGAATGAATAGCTTCATTTCTTTCTTGTATGCTACATAACCTGATTTTTAAATTAACATTTAGATTTTTTTTAAGGTCAGCTACGACACCTTTCACCATTTTATGAACCCCAGAACCTTCTTTAGTATTTACATAAATTTCAAGGGAAGGAAACTTTGAACCATCAGAATAACCTGCTTGTGCAAGTAATTGTTTTGCTAATGTTGGATTGAAAGCACTTCCTTTTACTTTATCGCTTGGATATGTATCTATGGAAGGCACAAAACCATTTAATGCTGGATAACCCTCACCTTCTAAAGAATTTTGAATTATTCCTTGTTTGTCAATAGCTAGATTAAACGCTTTTCTAATTCTTTCATCTTTAAACTCTTTACTTTCGTTTGCAAAAGCAATGTAAGACATCTTTAAACTAATTTCAGTCTCTACCCTATGTTTAACATTTTTACCACTTTGAGCATCTTCTAATGAACCAAAAATATCTTGAATATCTTCTACTGGAATTTCAAGAACAACATCAATTTTTTGTTTTCTAAAAGCTAATAATTCACTTTTTTTATTTTTAGTATAGGTCATAAGTACCTTATCTAAAAAAGGCAATTTATTTCCAAATTCATCTTTACCCCAATAATTAGGATTTCTTTTTAACACTATTTGTTCGTTATTAAACGTTTCTAAAGAAAAAGCACCTGTTCCTACTGGATGTGTTTTAATTTCTTTTCCATATTTTTCAATCGCTTCTTTAGGGTATATACCTAAACTATTATGAGAAAGAATCTTGTCGAATCCAACGAATGGTTGTTTTAATTTTATCTCAATAGTATTTGAGTTAATTATTTTTATTCCAGAAACTCCTTCTTTAGCAATATCAAAGGTTTTATTTTTTTTATTAAACTCTTTTGCACCTTTTATTTTATCAACTAGCAAATAGCTAATTTCATTCTCTTCCATTCCAGCGCAAGCCATATCCAATGAATATTTTACATCTTCAACTTTCAATTCTCTACCTTTTCCTCCGAAACATTCATCATCATGAAAAAATACACCTTTTCTAATTTTCAATGTAAATACCTTTGCATCTTTGCTTACAGTAAATGATTCAGCTAAAGAAGGTTCAACTTTCATTGTTGCAATATCTATCTTCAATAGAGGCTCAAATATCTGAGACATAATTCTATTTGAAAATACATCTGAAACCGATAGAGGAAATAATGATTCAATTTTTTCACCTGACATAAAGCTGAATTGTCCACCATAAATCTTTCCTCCAACAGCTTTTATATCAGCTGTTTCTGAATTATTTCCTCCACATGAAAGGAGAATGGTTGAAGCACTAACAAGTAGTAATAGAATACGAATACGCATAATAATCTTTTTTATATAAACAAATATAATAATATAATACTAACTATAATTTTCCATAACCAATTTTAGAACGAACTCGCTCTAAAACCAAATTAGCAACTTTTCTAGCTTTTTCAGCTCCAATAGCTAATATTTCATCAATTTTCGCAGTGTTCGCCATTAATTCAAAATAAATTAATCTTTCTTTTTCAAATTTTGTTAAAATTAATTCATACAAAGCTAGTTTAGCATGACCATATCCATATCCACCAACTAAGTATTTTGAGCGCATTTCACTTATTTCTTCATTGCTTGCGATTAATTTATAAATAGCAAAAATAGTACACGTATCAGGATCTTTACTTTCTTCCAATCCTTTACTATCTGAGACAATAGACATTACTTGTTTTTTCAATTCTTTTTCAGGTAGAAAAATAGTAATAAAGTTATTTCTCGATTTACTCATTTTTTCACCATCTGTTCCAGGCACAAGTTGTGAATCTTTTTGAATCTCATCTTGAGGAAGAACAAATGTATCACCCATTTTATTATTAAAACGTGATGCCACATCTCTTGTCATTTCTAAATGTTGCAATTGATCTTTTCCAACAGGTACAATTTCTGCATCGTACAATAGGATATCAGCAGCCATTAAAATAGGATAGGTGAAAAGTCCCGCATTTACATCATCTAAGCGGTCACTTTTATCCTTAAATCCGTGGGCCAATGTTAGTCTTTGGAATGGGAAATAACACAATAAATGCCACATTAACTCTGTAACTTCTGTTACATCACTTTGGCGGTAAAAAACGGTTACAGAAGGATCTATTCCACACGCTAACCAAGTTGCAGCAGTAGAATACGTATTTTCACGCATTGTTTCTCCATCTTTTATTTGCGTCAAAGAGTGAAGATCGGCTATAAACATGAAAGATTCATTAGCTGGATCTTTAGCCATTTCAATAGCGGGTAAAATCGCGCCTAATAAATTTCCTAAATGTGGTGTTCCAGTACTTTGAACTCCTGTAAGAATACGTGCCATAAGGGTGTGAAATTTTACCACGAAAGTAACTATTTTAAACTAGATTTGATCGAATTTTGTATTTTTGAAATGTGAAGTATTTTAGAGCTATATTTTCAAATTTATGGAAGGTTTACGTAGGAATTGTCTTTTTTACGACAGGTTTATTTTTCTACCCTTTTATTTCTACCCTACTTTTAAAAGAATCTTGGTATAAAAAGACACATATTTTCTTTGTATCATGGAGTTGGTCAATCCGTTTTTTTTGTTTGTACCACGTTCATAAAATCAAATCATCTCCTATTCCTCAAGGACCTTACATTGTTATTGCAAATCATTCTTCATATCTCGATATTTATTTAATGTGTTCAATTATTCCAAATTCTCACTTACTTTTTTTAGGTAAAAGCGAATTGTTGAACTACCCTTTTCTTCGTACTTATTTTAAGAAATTACATATCCCCGTTTTTCGTAACGACAAAATGAAATCTGCGAAATCATTTGTTCAAGCTAAGAATGCTGTAAAAAAAGGCTGGTCGCTCATGATTTTTCCTGAAGGAGGTATTCCTGACGATAATTTACCTGCAATGGTACCGTTTAAAGAAGGGGCTTTTAAGTTGGCTAAAAATTTAAAAATTCCTATTGTACCGATTACATTTATTAACAACTATAAATTACTTACAGATCCTGGAAATGTTTATGGTTCTGCATCTCCAGGAATTTCGAAAATCTATATCCACGAACATATATCTTCTGAAAAAGTGGAGATGTTGAGTCAGGATGAATTAATGGATTTGTGTTTTAGTATAATTAATGAACCACTTCTAGCATTTAGTAGTTAGCGATTAGTAATTAGAATTCAACACTCCCTTTACTAATAACTAATAACTAATAACTAATAACTAATAACTAATAACTATTTTTACAGTATTAAAATCAAAAAAAATGAAAATTACAGACGAAATAGTTGATCACATTGCACATTTGGCTCGATTAAAATTTGAAGGCGAAAAGAAAGTAGCGATCAAAGAAGACATGGAGAGAATTATTTCTTTTATGGATATTTTATCTGAACTTCCAACAGATAATGTTGAACCATTAATTTTCATGAACGAAGAAGTTAATGTATTGCGTGAAGACATTCCTGTTGTTTCCCTTACACAAAAAGAAGCACTTAAAAATGCTCCTAAAAAAGATTCCGATTATTTCCGTATTCCTAAAGTTTTGGATAAATAATCCATCTTTTGATTTCCATTAACGATAAAAACAAAGATTTCTTTCAAAAGGTTTTTGAGGTAGTAAAATTAATTCCTGAAGGAAGAGTTACTTCTTATGGTTTAATTGCTAACTATTTAGGTTCTAAAAAATCGAGTAGAATGGTTGGTTGGGCAATGAATGCATCTCATAAACTGTTGGATGTACCTGCGCACAGGGTTGTAAATCGAAATGGTTTATTGACAGGTAAAAATCATTTTCAACCACCTAGTAAAATGCAAGAATTACTTGAAAAAGAAGGAATAATTGTAATTGAAGATCAAATCCAAAATTTTAAAGATCTTGTTTGGGATCCTATGGTGGAATTGAGTTTGGATTGATGGATTTTCTATTGCTTATATGTTCATTTTTTAGCTTTTATTGGACATATATAGGAAATTAGTCCAATTTATTAAAATATTCAATCAATTCTTCCACTGTAGAATTTTTCAAAGTATGTTCTACTTTCACACCTTTCTCAATCAAATATTTCTCGGTTGTTTTTCCCCATGCAATAATTTTAGCAGTTGATGGAAATTTATTTTCAATTAAAAACCCATCGACATTAGAAGGACTTGTGAAAATATAGTAATCACAGGTTGGAATAGATTTAGGATAAGTTGCTGTTTTATAAATACTTATTTCTTTTATTTGTTCTGAGGGAAAAACCGTAGCGATGGATCGATTTGAAATGGATGATTGAGGAAACAAAACGATTTTATTACCAACCAATTCTTTAAATTCAATTGCAATTTTAGACGTGTCACCGGATGATTTCCCGATATAATTAGGTGTGTATCCTTTTTCAATAAGCGATTGAGCTGTAATTTCTCCGACACAACCTATAAAAACGGATGTATTTAATTTTTCTTGTTTTAGAAAAAAATCAACTGCTCTTGGACTTCCAAAAAAAATGGCTTCGAAAGAAGATTTTATTTTAAAAGGTATCGCTTCGAATTGTAAAAATGAATGGGCTATTAGTTCAATTTCCTTTTCTTGAGCGAAGTTGATTAATTGCTCAATTTCGTTTACGTTTTTAGATATGAATAATGGACGTTTCATTTTGGAAATAAACTACTTTTTGTAACCAACTTCTTTTCTTGGTATTTTTTGTTCTTTTATAAATTGAGTCAAATAATTGTAAATTAAATCAACTCTATCTTCTTGACCATTAATAGATTTTTTCATTTCTTCTAACTGCAATAAAATATCTTTATGTGTTAAAAGCATTTCTCTCATTTTTGTAAATATTCGAACAATTTGAATATTTATTTCTATTGCTTTTTCGCTATTCAAAACACTTGAAAGCATTAAAACACCGTGTTCTGTAAATACAAAGGGTGCTTTTCTTCTACCTCCCCAACTTGAGGTCGCATTTTGCGACTTCAAGTTATCAAATTCGTGCTCATTCAATTGAAACATAAAATCTTCAGGAAATCGTTTTAAATTACGTTTTATTGCTTGATTTAAAACACGAGTTTCAACTCCATAAAGTTCAGCTAAATCAGTATCTAACATTACTTTAGTTTTTCTAAAAAGATATATTTTATTGATTATTGTTTCATCAGGTATTATGAAAGTGGTTGTCATATTTTTGATTTTATTTGAAAAATATATAAACTTGATATCACAATTTGTGATATCAAGTTTATTTTAAGTATGTTGATTATTCTTCCTCATCAGAGAATCCAACTGTTATATCTTCTACTATGAATTCAGCTAAACCTTCTAAATCTTCAGCATCGTATTCGTACCATGCAGAACCTTTTGTCCAGTCGTCTGAATGAGAAACGTAAACAATATCTTTTTCATCGCAGTAAACTCCTAAAGGTAATTGGCAACCACCTTCCATCAAGTTTAGAACTTTACGTTCAACAGCAATTCGTCTAGCTACTTCTGGATGATTCATTTTTTGAAGTGTATCGAAAAGTGCAGTGTCTTCTTCGCGAATTTGTAATGCTAAAACTCCTTGAGCAGGTGCCGGAACAAATGCTTTTGGATTTAATACCACTACTTCAAATTCACTTAAATCGATCTGTAAACGGTCAACTCCAGCCTTCGCCAATAATATAGCGTCGTAATGTCCATCTCTTAATTTTTGAATACGAGTTGGAACATTTCCTCTCAAATCTTTTATTTCAACATCATCTCTGAAACGAACAACTTGTGATTTTCTTCTAGCTGAAGAAGTTCCAACGATAGCATTTGCTTTAAGATTCCATTCCTTACTTGAATCGATAGCAGATTTTGCGATTAACATCAAATCTGCTGGATCTTCTCTTTCAGAAACACAAGCTACAATTAATCCAGCTGGAGGATTTGTTTCTAAGTCTTTATGTGAATGTACCGCTAAATCAATTGATTTATTTAACAATGCAACTTCGATTTCTTTCGTGAAAAATCCTTTTCCTTCCAATTTATCGAAGCTTAAATCTTGAATCGCATCGCCTTGAGTAACAATGATTTTAATTTCAACTGAACAACCTAAATTTTCCAATTGAGATTTAACGTGGTGTGCTTGCCATAAAGCTAAATCACTTCCTCTTGATCCGATTACGATGTGTTGCATTTTTATTTTTTAAGTAGGATTTCTTTCGCCATTAACATTGGTACACTCATGTATTTTTTTTCCATGTAACCAATTATTTTGTCTAATACTTCACGTGAATTATCATCTAATAAATCAAGCTCTGATTTAAATATTTCATTTACAGCAGCTTCTCTGATTTCTTTCACTTTCTGAGGAACTTCACGCATTGCAATTTCAACTGTTCTTACTTTGTGCAAGTATTTGAAATCAAAAATAGCTTCTGCGATAATTTCTTCAACGTGTTGTATTTCTTTTGAACGTTCTTTCAGATTTTGATTTGAAATTTTTTGTAAAACTTCTACTGAAATATGAGATACATTATGTTGTTCTTGAACTCTAGGATCTAAATCTTGTGGTAAAGCAATGTCAATAACTACTTTACGGTCTTTTTCTCCTTGTAACAATTGTTCGTATACTTCTGGAGTAATTATATGTGATTCAGAACCTGTACAGGTAATAATAACATCAAATCCGTTCGTGTAATTTTTTAAATCTTCTAAAGAATAAGCGTTTCCTTTCAAATCTTTTGCTAAAGTTTCAGCATTTGCTAAAGTTCTATTGAAAACTACGAAATTTTTAAAACCGTGTTTTCTTAAAAAACGACTCATATTTGTATTTGTCGTTCCAGCACCAACTATAAGAATGCGAGCATCCAAAGGAATGTTCATATCTCTCAATTTGTGGTAAGCTAAAGAAACTACAGATACTGGTTTTGTTGCAATACTTGTTTCTGTATATACTTTTTTCGCCGTTTCAATCGTTTGACGAATCACCAAACGAATAAAATCGCCTGTCAAGTTCATTTTTTTTGAAGACTCAAAAGCATTGCGAACTTGTGTAATAATTTCTCTTTCTCCAATCACCATCGAATCGATAGATGAAGCAACCGATAAAATATGTTCAACAGCATCTATTTTTGAAAATACGTCTGCATTTTGCGCAAAATAATCGACCTGTTCTGAAGTAAATTCTGGATAAAGTGTCTTAAAAAAGTTGTTTAAAAAAGTGTAATCAGTTGTTTGATCGGCACAAAAAACAAATTCAACACGGTTGCAAGTAGAAAGAAACATCAATTCTTTTAAATCTAACGTTTCTTTTAAATTGGTAAGATGCATTTCTTGCTTCACATCCTCGATATGAAGTTTTCCTATTTCGCTAACACCTAAATTTCGATGTGTAAAAGCTATTATATGAAAGTTATTTAGCACCTCGTTGTTTTTATTTTAATACAAAGTTAATTTTGTCTTTGTTGATTTGTGTCATACAATTGTCATATCGGTTATTTAGAATTAATTTAGATTATAATGTTACTGTTATTTAGGTACTTATATTTTTAAAATGATAATTATCATATAAATTGTGATTTTATAAAAGGGATTTTATAGTTGTAACTATTTTGTGTTCAATTCAGTATATTTGTAAATAATTTCTCAAATACTATTCAATGAAATTTCAATTCTATAAAATCATTTTTACAGGAGTAATTCTTTTAAATACATTGTTTTTATTTTCTCAACGTGATTTAACACCATCAAGAGGTTCTAAAAGAAGCTCTACTTTTGGTGGTCCACAGGATTTTCGTGATTTAAAAAATTATGGTATTCAGGTTTCGGTTGGATTAGATTATCAATTTACAAAAAAAAAGAACGAAACTATTCATGTTCCTATTGAAAGACCTTATGACTATGTAATTGATCCTAAAGGGAATGTAGGTGCTTTTTTTGATGTTGGAATGGCACATTTTCCATTGGGTACTCCTCGTTTGACTTTATTAAAATCACGTTTTATAAGTTATTATGATTGGGGAGTTGGATTTAAACTTTTAGGAGGGAGAGAATCGGCAAATGTAACGTATTTAAACGATGGAAAACTTTCGCATGCTGAAGGTTCTTTTTATAATGGATATATAACCGGACGAGGAACTGCTCACAAAAACATATATTTCAGTCAAAAATATTATATAGACAACGGGTTGGGTTTAAATATAGATTACAGAATAATAGATGGTAACAAACTATACTCTTCTGTGGTTCAATCTCCTGCAATTCAAAGTTTTCACAAACCATTGGTCGCACAAATTCATTTTGATTTAGGTTTAGGAATCAAGAAAAAAAGAGGGTCTTATGTTATTCCAGGTATTCAATTACCTCTGCTTGGAATTGTTGGTGGGGCAAGATTGGATTGGTTTTCTTCGAAATATTATCCTGTTCTATTTAAGGTTAAGTTTATTGTACTTTCCGAAAAAAAGAAATCTAAAACTAGTTGTAGTGAGGGTTCTGAAGAGGATAAAAAGCGTAATAAAGAGTACATGCAAGGACAGTGACTTCGATACGAATTTATTGCTATCGCAGATAAATTCTACTCAGTCGCCTGTCATTGCTCTATAATTTCTACTCAGCTTGCTTCCTTGGAGTTAGTTTCGTTGTGCTTTGCACAGACTTGGTTTTAAATGGTTTTAAAAAATAGAATGAAAAAGATATATTATTTAAGTTCTTGTGATACGTGTAAGAAAATTATTAAGGAGATAAATCCTAGTAATGATGTTGAATTACAGGATATTAAAATTCAAAATATTGATGGCGATACGTTGGATTGGTTGAAAAATAAAGTGGGTTCTTACGAGGCACTATTTTCTAAACGTGCTATTAAGTTTCGTTCTTTAGGTTTGAACGAAATGAATTTAACAGAAGAAGATTACAGAAAATACATACTTGAAGAATATACCTTTTTAAAACGTCCTTTCATTATCAATGGTGAAGAAGTGTTTATTGGGAATGCTAAAAAGGAAGTTGAGAGAGCTGTAAAGAGTTTTAGGTAGATATTATTCCAAAGCTCCATGTTCCTTTGCTGTTTCAATCCAAAGTTCTGAAAGGCTTTTCGGATTGGCGCCTATTGATCGAGCAAGGTGCAATGTAACTGCCATTATTAAAACGGAAGCTTCCTGAAATTCTTGATTTGTTTTCAAGGTTTCGAAATCTCTTTGTGCTTTTGATTGTAATAAATCATTGTGTTTTTGAGCAAACAAAATAGAATCTTCTAAATCATCCTTAATTTCTGGAAGTAGCAAACAATCTAACCATTCTGGACTAATTCTTTCTGCTAAAATTTCAGGATGTTCGGCGCCCATTATTCTCCATTGTCGCAATGTTTCTTTATCGCCAGAACTAGCTAAATTGGTATCAAGAAGTAAGGTAAATGCAATATCGGCCAAATTTTGCATCAGGTCTAAATATTCATCTTGTGCCTTTTCAAATTTATCTGTTTCCTGACCTTTAAGGTATTCACCGACACTCAAAAGTGGTAATTCTGTAACTTCTGAACATCCGTTTAAACAGGGGAATTCTGTTCCTTGAAATAGATAATGAGCCTTTTCATTTTGAATCTGACGACCTATTGGAAATAACCGACAAGCAAGCGGACGTCCAAGATGAACACTACAGCCAAAATTTTCGATGTATTGACTACAAGCTGGTTTATTTCTCGCATCTTCTTTTCCATTGAAACGCAATCGAATTCCTCCAAAATCACAATAAAGTTCTTTAAATTCTCTTGGAGGGATATTTTTTTCTTTTGCCAAACTGACCAATTCCCAAGGATTTATATATACAAGATTTCCATGGCAACACGTTCCCTTTCGGGAACAAGTGAGAGGTAAATTATCTTGTAAACTGATTTTGGTTGTGATCATATTTTAAAAATTTCCAAATTGTTCTTTAATTGAGAACTTTTTCAAATGCTCTTCTTGGATTTCCTCTGAAATGAACTTGTCCACAGTATTTGTATCCTAATTTTTCAAAAATGTTCAACATGGCATCGTTGTCGAAATTTGTATCTGCTTTTATGCTTTTTATGTTATTTTCAACTGCGAAATCTTCAATATGATTAATCATCATTTTAGCTAATCCTTTCCCTAAATAGTTTTCAGAAATTGCTACTCGGTGAAACAATACAAAATCGTCGTTCGTCAACCATTCGCCTTCAAGTTTTGCGTATTCAGGTTCGTCATTTATCAATACTGCGATATAACCAATAATTTTCTCATCTTCTGTTAAAACATATCCAGCTTCTTTTTCAATGTCTTTTTGAACTACTTCTAGATTTGGATAGCCATCCTGCCATTGGTTACTACCATCGTTTTTTCTGCGTATAATAGCTTGTTGCAAAATATCCCAAATTGGATTGATTTCTGATAATGTAGCTTTTCTAAAGTTATAATTCATCGTTTTTATTTGCGATTGTTAAAAGACTGTAAATATACAAATCAAATAGTAATTTTTCTTTTTAGACACCTTCCTCTGGGTTCATTTCCTTCGTAGAGAGCAATTTCAGAATGTAAGAATTGTGCGGCTTCAGCTGAATCTTTGACCTTAACTGCGCTTCGTTCCAACATTTCTGATTCAAAATCAGTTAAAACACTTTGTCTGATTCCAACTTCTCTCCATTGCGTTAAAGGTCTGCATCCTTTTGTGATTGCGCGCGCCAATGCCAATGCATCCAATAATGCTTGATTTGCTCCTTGGCCTTTGAATGGACTCATTGGATGGGCTGCATCACCAATAAGGGTTACTTTACCGCACTTTTCTAATAATTCTTGCGTTAGTAGTTCTCGGTCATAAACAGGATAGCCCGAAACTTGAGCTTCCTTTGTGGCTGCTAAAATTTGAGGAATAGGTTCGTGCCATTGTGTTCTTTTACAAGCTTCTTCCTTCAATGCTTTCGGACCATTAGCACTTAATTCTTTAGCATCCTCTTCTGACATCGGGAAACTTAATTGCCACATTACAGAATCGGAATCAAAAGGCATTATATAGATACGTTCATTGCCATTTGCCGTTTGAAATACAGTAGCCGAATCGAGTAGAGGATGATCAATCGTATCAATAGAACTCAAGGGACAAATTCCTAAAATGACGATACAACCGAGGTAACGTAAAGGAGTGATTTCCTCACCAATTACTATTTTTCTGATAGCGCTTCGAATTCCATCTGCTCCTACAATTAAATCGGCTTTGACACTTTTAATTGCTCCATCTACCTGAAAATTTATATCGATACGATTGTCTTTATTTTCTTTGAAATCAATTAATTGATGTCCCCACTGAACGGCATCATTTCCTCCGATTTGATTCAGTAATGCTAACCGTAAAGATTGTCGTGCGATATGCATATTTGATCGCTTAGGGGAAGTTTTTGAATCAGCATCAAGCCATTTCCGCATTCCCCATTCACCGATTATTTTTCCTTCTGTGGTATGAACCACATGTCTTGTCGAAATTACTTTATCTTCTAAAGAGAAAATACCAAATCCCTCCATTGCTTTACTTGCTTGTTGCAATGTAAGACCGTAACCCTGCGATCGAGCGTCAAAGCTGTTATCACGTTCATAAAGTGTAAATGTGATTCCTCGGTGAAAACATGCAACGGCCAAAGCTACACCTCCAATACCTCCACCAATAATAGCAACGTGCGGGTAGTTTTCATTATCTATTAATGGAAGGTTCTTTGATTGAATTAAACCAGATCCATTGCAGTTCAAACAAGAATTTAAGTGACCCTTTGGACGAACAGGAGCTATCCCTTCTCTATTCGTTTTTTCAAATAGATCGCATTCCATCTGATATTTGATTCGCACTTTTTTTCTGAGTCGTTGGTGTTTTTTACCTCGACCCTGACATTCTTCACAAATATTCCAGATAACTTTTTTATTTTCAGTATTTTCCACCTAATTTTAATCGTAAATTCATCAACTTCAGGAGAACCTTTCTTTGTATCAAAAATCACCTCAAGTCGTTCAAGAGCATTTTGATAATCTTCTTGATAAAGGTAATATAAAGTTCCCGAAATGGGAAATAGTATTCATTTCTCAACTAAATAAATTTTAACCCTAAAATAAAGACATTATCTATTTCTAAGATTTCTATTAACTTTGTTCTTATAAAACAGAAATAAATTCATAAAAACTCAAATACATGAAATTCGGAACAAAAGCAATACACGCAGGTGTTCACCCTGATGAATCTACAGGAGCAATTATGACTCCAATTTATCAAACATCTACATATGTTCAAGACGGTGTTGGTAACCATAAAGGTTATGAATATTCTAGAACATTAAATCCAACTCGTCATGCATTAGAAAAAAACATTGCAGCAATTGAAAATGGGAAACACGGTGCTTGTTTTGGTTCAGGATTAGCAGCGATTGATTGTGTAATTAAAATGCTAAATCCTGGTGATGAAGTTATTTCTACAAATGATTTATACGGGGGTTCTTACCGAATTTTTAAAACAATCTTTGAGAAATACGGCATCAAATTTCATTTTGTAGACATGAATAATGTTGCAAACGTTGAGGCTTTAGTAAATGAAAATACAAAATTGATTTGGGTAGAAACGCCAACGAACCCAATGATGAATATTATCGACATTGAAGAAATGGCGAAAGTTGCTAAAAAAGCGAATGCTATGCTAGCAGTTGATAATACATTTGCTACTCCGTATTTACAAAATCCATTGGATTTAGGAGCGGATATCGTTATGCATTCTGTTACAAAATACTTAGGCGGACATTCAGATGTTGTTATGGGAGCATTGGTAACAGCTGATGATGAAATCGCAAAAGAAATGTACCGTATTCAAAATTCAACAGGGGCAGTTACAGCACCGATGGATTCATTCTTGGTATTGAGAGGAATTAAAACTTTACATATTCGTATGCAACGTCACTGTGAAAACGGAGAAAAAATTGCACATTTCTTAACAACTCATCCAAAAGTAGACAAAGTTTATTGGCCAGGTTTTGAATCGCATCCAAATCACGATGTCGCTAAAAAACAAATGAGAGGTTTTGGTGGAATGATTTCGTTCACATTGAAAGGTAACAAATTAGAAGATGCACATGAAATCGTTAAAAAAGTCGAATTATTTGCTTTAGCTGAATCTTTAGGTGGAGTTGAATCTTTAATTGGTCACCCAGCTACAATGACACATGCTTCTATTCCAAAAGAAGAAAGAGAAAAAACAGGAGTTGTTGATTCTTTGATTCGTTTAAGTGTTGGTATCGAAGATGTTGAAGATTTAATTGAAGATTTGAAAAAGGCGTTAGATTAATTTAGGTTGAGACTGAGATTTAGGTTGAGACATATTAAAAATCCCCATCGAGAGTGTTCTCAATGGGGATTTTTTATTTTACTTTTCTATTTGCTTCTGAAATTATTTTTAATGAAGCAGTTTCCACATTGGCTTCTTTTGCGAAAACATCCCAATTTGATAGTACATCCTTTACATTTTTAATTAATTTTCCCCCATCATTTAATCTAAAATGCTTTGCTAATTTAATTAAATCTGAAGTACTAGGTTGTTTACTTTCTCCAGCTATCATGGTACTATGCATTCCATGAGATGAACTTGAAAAAGTTAAATCATAAGCAGGTGCAAATTTCCAAAATCCTTTTGATTCCATCAAAAAAGAAAAGTTTTTGCTATGATCATCTCTATTGTTTGAAAAAACATTGAAAGCAGCCAAGGTTAATATTTTATCATAAGCCCTTACATCTTTTTCAAGAATAAATGCACAATCCATTAAATGTCCATAATCTAAAGTACTCAATCTAAAATTGTCATTCATTAAGCCTGCAGCAGAATGCATGTGTATTCTACTTTTCTTTGATCTATCAAATCGTTTTGTTCCAAAATAAACCCTACCAGACTTTCCTTCAAAAAGTTTAGACTCATTCATTTCAATACCCGTAGCAATTGCCATTTTATAATAAGCAAATTCTATATTCGCAATATCAATTCGATCGATTGATGCAGGGAATTTTATAATCCAATGCTCATATCCTTCCGGTAAATTGTTTGAACCATAAATTACATGATCTGTTAACGAATTATAACCGACCATAATTTTAGGTCGAGCCCCACCCGAAGAACCTCCAAGACTATATAAATCTTCTATAAAATCTGAACTACTACCTTCTAAAATACCATTGACTTCTTTACTGATTTCATCTAATTCTACACTTTTACCTATTGCATATTTTTCTTCAAATTCTGGACGGTAGATCAATGCGCCAGATCCATTCGAACCAACAAAAGATAATCTATCCAAATTGGATATTTGATTTAGATTAATTCCCTTTGAAATTAATCTTCTATCTACTAATAATTTTCCCCAACCATCAGGAAGCGAATCTGAAAAAACACCAAATAATCTATCAAACGGAAGTGGATCAGCCTGATAAATTTCTTTCGATAATTTTAATTTTAAAGGGGAAATTTCAATACCTGTTTCAATAAACGATTTGTAAAATTTAAAATAAATTCCTTTTTTGTCGGAAATAATCTCCCCGACCTCAATTTCAGAATTTTCTTCAAAATTTAATGAAACAATTATTTTTTCTATTTGCTGCATCTCAACGTGTTTTGTCACTAAATAATTTTTCTATATCATCTAAATTATTTTGATTTTCTAACACTTTATCAAAATCATCCAATCTATTTAATACATGTACTAATTTCAATAATGACTCCAATGAAATCAATCCTGTTCTCTCAAATCTTTTTATACTTCCTAAGGAAACACCCGAACGAACAGCTAATTCTTGTTGCGAATAACCGATTTTTTTACGTAATACCTGGTGACGTTTTGCTAAAGTTTGTAAAACATCCGAAGGAATTTTAGCTAAAGAAAAATTAAGCATAATAGATAATATATTAACCAAATATACAAAATAAATTCACAAATAGATAATATATTAACGAAAAATCCCATCAATAATTTTCTTGATGGGATTTTTAATATCTACTTTTTATTCTTAATTCACTTTCGCAAATTGAGCATTTACCAATAATTTAACTTCGTCTGAAACAACAATACCACCAGCTTCAGTTACTGCACTCCACTCTAAACCAAATTCTTTTCTGCTGATTTTTCCGGAAATTTCAAAACCATGTTTTTCGTTTCCATAAGGATCAACCATTTTACCTGCATATTCAGCATTTAATTTAACAGATTTTGTTACACCTCTTAATGTGAAATCTCCTACCAATTCAAAATCATCTCCTTTTTTCGTAAAGCTAGTTGATTTGAAAGTTAATTTTGGGTGATTTTCAGCATCAAAGAAATCAACACTTTTTAAATGCCCATCTCTTTGTTCATTGTTTGTGTTGATGCTATCAACATCTGCCTCAAAAGAAAATACTGCATCTGAAAGGTCTTCATTATTTGCGTTTATTTCACCGTCAAATTTTGTAAAATTCCCACTTACATTTGAAATCATCAAATGTTTGATTTTAAAAGTTACTTCTGAGTGTGTTGCATCAATTTTATAAGTTGCCATTTTTTTCGTTTTATAATTTATAATTATACAAAACTAATAGAATATTCTCCTCGAAAAGTTAATCTAGATTAAGAAAAAATTTAAATGCTACCAAAATTGTATGATTTATATCAAATTATTCATTCGTATGCTAGTTGATGACGAAATTTACTCAAAAATTCTTGTGTTATTCCTAAAAATGAGGCGATTTGTTTTTGAGGAAGTTATAACCATAAAAAAAGCCAATGAAAATTTATTTTCATTGGCTTTAGAAATAGCTTTAGTTTAAATACTAAATCATTGTTTTACTACTCGAAGTGTATTTACAGTTTCTTCTTGTGTTAAAACTATGATATAAACTCCTTCCGAACAATCAGTTCCAAATTCTTTTCTTGAAAGTTCGTAGACAGGGATATCATGATTTTCTATGATTCTGCCTCCAATATCCATTAATCGAACATTTACTAGTGCATCGCTATCCGTTTCCATATTCAATCTAAAAGTTGATGTGAATGGATTTGGGTACGTTTGAACCGTCACTACTGATTTACCTATAAGGAAACTACTCGCTGGTTTTGGAAGAGATGGATTTATTACAGTAATAGTACCTTTTTGAATTAAAGTTTTACATAATCCTATCATTTCAACTTGATAATTATAATCATTTGAGACGTTTACGCTAGTTGGTGTTCCAGTTATAGTAATTTTTCCAGCTGAAACAATATGTGAAACTCCTATTGGTAAACCTGTAACATTTACAGTTACAACTCCAGTTGTACTATACGTAATTGTGGATATAGCTGTATTTATATTTTTTGTTTGATTAATTGATGCTAGACCTGACATTAAATTCAAATTGTTCATCATGCTTACCGACAATGTTCCTTTAGTACTTACTACTGTGCAACCTCCTGTTAACAAAACAGTGTAAGTATAGCTTCCTGCAACTGTTGTTTTACCACTTATAGTTACTGTATTATTCGCCCATGCTCCTGTTACACCTGTTGGTAATCCAGAAAATGTTGCTCCAGTAGCTCCTGTTGTTGTATATGTAATTGGGGTAATAGTTGTATTAGCACATACTTTCTGAGAAATTGAACCTGATTCAGGTTTTAAAACAATTGAATTTGCTGGATTTACAGTTATTTTTCCTAGTAATGAAACTGATTTGCAGTTACCTGTTGCAGTTACTTCGTAATCAAAAGCACCTAATAATGATGTTTTTCCACTGATTGTAACAACACCTGCAGAATAGGTTCCTGTTACACCTATTGGTAAACCTTTAAAAGTTACATTAGTAGCTCCTGTTGTTTTATATCCAATTGGTGTAAGTGAACTATTAGCACATACTTGTTGTAAATTAGTACCTACAGCTGATGATAATGCGATAGTATTCAACTCGTTAACAGTAATCGAACCTTTTACAAATATTGATGTGCAACCACCATTGATCATTGCGGTGTATGCATAAATTCCAGCTTTCGTTGGTGTTCCACTGATTGTTACTGTGTTATTCGCCCATACGCCTGTTACACCTGCTGGTAAACCTGTAAATGCTGCTCCAGTAGCTCCTGTTGTTTTATAAGTAATAGAAGCAATACTTGAGTTAGCACAAACTGTTTGTAGGTTAGAACCTACTGCTGAACTTAATTCTACTGTATTTACTTGATTAACGATCAATTTACCTTTTTTGGTAACTACAGAACAACCTCCAATTGAAGTAATGGTATATTCAAAAGTACCAGCAACAGTTGGTGTTCCACTAATGGTAAATTTGTTGGAAGCCCATACTCCGGTTACACCTTTTGGTAAACCAGTTATAGTTGCACCAGTAGCAATACTAGTTGTATAGGTGATTGGAATAATAGCTGTATTGATACATTGTGTTTGTAAATCTGTACCTCTTGCAGAAGATAAATTAATAGAATTTTCTGTTGAATTAATTGTTCCTGTTGCAGTTACAACCGCACAACCACCTGTTAATGTTACAGTATATGTAAACAATCCAACCACAGTAGGTGTACCACTTATAGTAACTACATTTTTATCCCAAACTCCTTTAACTCCAGCTGGTAAATTAGTAAATGTTGCTCCGGTAGCTGATGATGTTTTATAAGTAATGTTTGTAATTGGTGTAGTAGGATTTAAACATTTAGTTTGTGCATTTGTTCCTGTTGCAGATGTTAATGTTATTGTGTTTTTTGGTAAAACTGTAATTACACCAGTTCTTTTTATAACACCACAACCTCCTGTTAAAGTTACTGTATACGTATAGTTACCAGCAACAGAAGGTGTTCCGCTAATATTAATTTGGTTTTTAGCATTAGGATTATCCAAAGGAGCACCCCAATAACCCGTTACACCCAAAGGTAAACCTAAGAAAGTACCACCTGTAGCGCCCAAAGTTGAATAAGTAATGTTTGCGCTAGGTGTATTTACACAAATTGTTTGTGCATCTGAACCAATAGCTGATGTTAAATTCAATGTATTTTCATTAACGGTAATTTTACCAGTAACTTTTCCACAAGCACCAATTAAAGAAATAGTATAATCAAAAACACCTGCTTTAGTTGGTGTACCACTAATTGTTACTTTATCTGCTTCCCATTTAGGAGTTACACCAGTTGGAAAACCTTTAAAAATTGCTCCTTTTGCTCCTAAAACAGTTGAATATGTTATTGGTGAAATAGCAGTGTTAATACATTTAACCTGTGCATTCGTTCCTAAAGCAGAGGTAAGTTTAAATGCTAATGGATTTACATCACCCTCTACTGTAACAATTGCGGTTTTAGTAGTAATATTACCACTAGCATCTTTACCCGTTAAAGTAACGGTATTAAGACCCGTGTTAATACAAGAAAAGTCTGTTTTATCAATAGATAGTTGTAAGTTACATGCATCAAAAGAACCATTATCAATATCACTTGGTGAAATCTTGCCTTTACCATCTTTATCCAATTGAATCGTAATATCTTTTGTTAAAACAATAGGTGAAATTTTATCTTTTACTGTTACAATAGCAGCTTCTGATGCTATATTTCCATTTAAATCTGTAACAATTAATGTAATTGAATTTTCACCTACATTGGAACAATCAAATTGAGATTTACTTAGTATCATTTGATTAATGAAGCAAGCATCATTTGAACCATTATCAATATTACTTGGAGTAATAGAAGCTTTTCCAAAATTATCTAATTCTATAGTAATGTTTTTAGTGATAACGATTGGTGCGATTTTATCTTCTACTGTTACAAGTGCTTCTGCTGTAGCGAAATTTCCATTTTTATCTGTAACTTTTAGGATGACTTTGTTTGAACCTATATTTGAACAATTAAAAGTAGACTTATCTATTGAATAGGTTACTCCACAAGCATCATTTGAACCATTATCAATATTACTTGGAGTAATAGAAGCTTTTCCAAAGTTGTCTAATTGTATAGTACTATTTTTAGTGATAACTACAGGTGCGATTTTATCTTCTATAGTTACAATAGCTTCTGCTGTAGTAAAATTTCCATTTTTATCTGTAACTTTTAGGATTACTTTGTTTGAACCTATATTTGAACAATTAAAAGTAGACTTATCTATTGAATAAGTCACTCCACAAGCATCATTCGAACCATCATCAATATCGCTTGGTGTAATCGATGCATTACCATCTTTATCTAATTGTATAGTACTATTTTTAGTGATAATTATAGGTGCAATTTTATCTTCTATAGTTACAATAGCTTCTGCTGTAGCAAAATTTCCATTTTTATCTGTAACTTTTAGGATTACTTTGTTTGGGCCTACATTTGAACAATTAAAAGAAGACTTATCTATTGAAAAAGTTGCATCACAAAAACTACTAGAACCATTATCAATATCTTGAGGTGTAATCGTAACTTCACCGTCAATATTTAATGCAACAGAAATATTTTTAGTAATTGCAATTGGTTTTGTTACAGTCACATTCACTTCTCTTCTTAGACTTAGACCACTAATATCTGTATATTGTTCAACATAATATTTTGATGATTCAGTTAAAATTGGTGTTGTAAAACTAGTCCCTTCTGAAAGTAGATTTCCATCTGTAGGGGCATCATACCATTTAACCCATTTAACATTACCAGTACTTTCTGCATATAGAATTGCGCTATTTCCCATACAAACTGTTTCATCATTTACTAATGGTGCAGCTGGAGCCGTAGTTCTTGAATAAGACAATCCGCCTGCTAAAAATGGTCTAGTATCATTTCCAACATGCTCTAAAAAATAGATTCCAGTTTTATTCGGAACAAAATTTAATGTACCTTGATCATTTATGCTGTAATCACTTTGAGCAACTAAAGTATACCCATCTTCATCATAAATATTCACTTTTGTGCTTTCTGGTCTTGTTTTAAAAATATTAAACAAGTATGTACTACCTGCTTCTAAATAAAAAATATGAGTTCGTATTTGACTATACCTATCATCATAAATCTCAGTTTTGCTGCCATACGGTATTAGTGATGGTTTGTTTCCATAAGTAGCATCGTATTTATAAGTAGCTTGCAATTGAAACTGATGTTGTCCACTAACTTTAACTTCAGAATTATAATATACTCCGTTACTAGGTGGGCCATAATTAAGTAATTCTTCTCTTAATTCGTAAGTAGAATGATTATTATCGTTAGAACCGATGATAGAACCATCATCGTAGCTACATCTATCCCCACTATCGTCTTCCCAGGCTTCTAAATAAAACTTAAATGGGGTCCAGCGAAATTTGGAATATTGATCAGTTAATAACTGCAAATTTTGGGCATAATAACCAGCTCCATCGCGCGTTTGACACGGTAACATATTAGGACCAATTTCTGCACCTGTTTCTAGTGTTGATACACCTATCAAAGCTGTATGTTCGGCCTCACCTTTTAAATACATTGGTATTCCAAGAATATAAGTTGGCTCTTCTCCACAATCAGAATAAACATAGCCAACTCTTAAAGAATACTTAAAAGAGGCTTGAGAAAACAAATTATTTGAAACTAAGAATAATAATGTAATTAATAAAAATTTAAGTGGTTTTTTTGTTAGTTTTTTCATCGGCTTTTTTGTTAGTTTTTTTATAATTTTTATTTTTTTTTTGCAAAGCTCGACTATTTAAGTCAGATAAAAAAATTTATTTTTAAAAAATGTTAAAATAAAAAA
>CANCQX010000030.1 GCA_947380375.1 Flavobacteriales bacterium | reverse complement strand
GTTCATCCTGAGCCAGGATCAAACTCTCCGTTGTAAAAACTTTGAATTTTATGTTGTGCTCTAAATTATTCTAACTTTACGCTGTTTTTCCTTTTTTTCTCAATCTTTCAAAGAACTTATTCTGTAATCTTTTGGCTCTACCAATTAATTCGGTATTTTTAAAACCTAAAATCTTTTTCCGCTTCTCGCTTGTTGCGGGGTGCAAAGGTAAACACTTATTTTATATTAGCAAGCTTTTTCTAAAATAAATTTTAACATCCTCTATTTAATAAATATTCTCGCTCGTTTGCGGGCCACAAAGATACACACTCTTTTTACTTTAACAAGTACTTTTAAAGATTATTTTGTGGAAAAGTTTTAATCTCATGATAACTGTCTGATTAGCAAAGTGTAAAAATCATACTTTTTTAATGTTTTTTTTATTGTAGCGTAATGTTACGATGATATATTGGTAATATTATAATAGTTATGTGTTAAAAAACTTTAAACAAAATTAATTTATTAATAAATTACTAAATAAAATTATTTTACTATAATGCTTTAAAACATAAAAGGCTCCCATATGAGAACCTTTTATGTTTTTGCACTATTTTTTAACTAACTAATCCACTTATCATTTCTCATTTCGCCAAGGACATTCACTTGCTTTGTTCGAGAGTAATCTTCAGCGGCTAATATCATTTGTTCTTTGGTATCTCTTCTAACAAGTATACCAGTACCACCCTGATTTTTAACTTGTATATAGAATCCGTCACGTAATTTTGCCGGTTTTGTTGCTGGTCTACCCATTTGTGTATATATTATCTAATTTAGATCTAAAGATAGCAAATAAAATGAGAAAAACTATGTATTTTAATTTTAATTCTGATATATATGCTTAGAGTAACCAATCATTATACATAAATAAATGTTAGTTTTAGGAATTTAAAATCGAATTTTAATAATTGATAAGATGAAAATAAAATTAGTAACTATGATAATGAAATGTAAAAAGTATTTTCAATATGATTAATTTTAATAAGGTCCCGATAAAGTAATCTGACTAAAAAATATTCCGTAGTATCTCTAGTTAGATTTATTTTTTTATAAACTTGAGTTAAAGAAATTTGACAGGAAAGTGAAATTATATTTAAAACAGTATTCTCTTCTTCAGAAAGTATATCAGGAATTGATTTATTTAATTCTCGGAATTTATAAAATTTTTCAAGGATATTATTAGCCTTTATTGTTTTTTGATTTATTGTTAAATAGATTTCTTTTTTAGATCCATTAATAAAATAAATTGTCTTATTTACTGATTTGAGTACTTTGACATGAAGAACCATTTTATATCCTTCTTGAATCTCGTAAAAAAAATAGCTAATAGTTGGGGCAATGTAATTATTAATAATTTCAGCTATTTTTTGTTTTTCCAATTCAGGTGTAATTCCAATTATTTTATTATTCTTTTTTATACCTATAATAAGTGTTCCTCCTTCGGAATTCGCAAAAGCTACCATCTGTTGGGCTAATTCAATTGGATTATCCGTATTTTCAAAAGTGTATTTTGGAGTATTTTCATCCTCTTCAATCATCTTATTTATTTGGAATTTAAAAAATGAATCATTTTTTCTAATGCTCTTCCACGATGACTGATAGTGTTTTTCTCTTCTATTGTCATTTCTGCAAAAGTTCTACCTATATTTTCAGGTTCAAAAATTGGGTCATAACCAAAACCTAAATCACCTACTTTATCCTTTCTAATAATTCCTTCTACAACACCTTCAAAAAGATAAGATTTATTGTCTAAACTTAATGAAATAATTGTTTTAAATCTTGCTTTACGATTAGTGATTCCTTTCATTTTTTTCAGCACTAAATCCATATTTTTATTTGGATCTTTTTCTTCTCCTGCATATCTAGCAGAATAAACACCTGGCTCTCCATTTAAAGCTTCAATTTCTAATCCTGTATCATCTGCAAAACAATCAATTCCGAAATTTTCAACTATAAAGTTTGTTTTTTGAATTGCATTCCCTTCAATTGTATCAGATGTTTCAGGAATTTCTTCTTGTAAATCAATATCATTCAATGTTAAAATTTCAAAACCTTCTGGAATTAATTTCTGAATTTCAACTGCTTTGTTTTTATTGGATGTCGCGAATAAGATTTTCATTAAAGTTTGAAATATATTTTACAGATAACTAATTAGTTAACTTTTAGTTATTAAATAAATTTAAAAAATTTGTTTCATTAGAAGAAACAGAATACTTATCTATTATTTTCTGCCTTGCAGAATTATGCATTTTTTTAATCTCAGAAGGATTATCTAGTAAAAACCTTATGGATTCATACCATTCGTTTTCAGTTGTACATAAAAACCCATTTTTTCCATGATCAATAATTTCATTATTAATTCCAACAGGTGATGCTATTGCCGGTATGCCTAAAGCCATATATTGTAAAGCTTTAAATCCACATTTTCCTTTTGCCCATTTATCATCTGTTAAAGGCATTACTCCAATGTCAAATTTTAATAAATCTTCAATTTCAGTTTCTTTTTTCCATTTAATGAAATTCATATTTTTAAATTCAGCTAATGGCTTCTCATTTGAAATGACCCAAAATTCAAAATCAAATTCTGCATTTAATTTTTCAAAAATGGGTATTAAAAAGTCAAGGTATTTTGCTGTTGTATGAGTACCTGTCCAACCTATTACTGGAATTGATTCACTTTCATTAATAAATAAATCTGGGTTATGATAATTATTAGTATCTATAGTTGTTGGGTTAACAAATGTATTCTTATTAAATTGTTTTGCATAATCAACCAAATAATTATTTCCTGCACTTATTTTAGATGCCAATTTCATTATTCCATCAACTTTTTTATAATATTTTAATTTTTGAAAACTAGAGTTTGATTCACTATAATTTGGTAACCAAATGGCATCATCAAAATCATAAATAATTTTCTTTCGTAAAATTTTAGCTATAATCCATTCAAAAAATGGAGGTCCGATAGGAGCTACTTCTCTGTGAATAAATACAAAGTCGTATTTTAGTAAAGAAAATAAATGAAAAAATCGAATGAAAAAAGAAGTAGTAATTCTTATTGTTTTAGAAACAATATGTCCTTCTTGATGTAAAATATCCCATGTTTTATCAGAATAAAACGAATGAACTTTGAACTCAAATCCATTTTCTTTTAATAAATTAAAATATTGCTCAAATCTAAAGCGTTGAGAAGGTGCTTTTCCTAAAGGATAAGGTACTAAGAAAAAAATAGTCTTTCCCATTTTAGAAGTAATATCTATTTTATTGAAGGATTTGAAGAATTTTTTTAATCCCTTCTTCTAAAGTTATTAAATCTCTATTCAACAATTGTTTCATTTTTGTAATATCAGGCTGTCTTCTTGTCATATCTCCATCTGGTAAAGCTGGAAGATGAATAATTTTTGAATTAGAATTTGTTAAACGAATTATTGTTTCTGCTAATTCTTTAATTGTAATAATTACATCACTACCAATATTAAAAACTTCATTAACAAATGTTTCATCTTTCATTGCGTTTATACAAGACTCAGTATTATCATCAATATGACAAAATGTTCTTGTTTGAAGACCATCTCCGTATAATGTAATATCTTCATTTTTAATTGCTGCTCGTATGAATTTTGACATTACGAAATCAGTACTTTGATTTGGTCCATACGTATTAAAAAATCTAAAGATAGTATAGTCTAAACCAAATTCCTGATGATACGACTTAAAATAAGATTCACCTACATTTTTTACTACTGCATATGGCAAACGAGAATTTAAAGGTGTAGTCTCTTCATTTTGAGGTAAATGAACAGGCTCTCCATAAACTTCGGAAGAAGAAGAATAAAAAACCCTTCTTACTCCGGTATTTTTTGATAAGTCTAATACATTTTTAATACCTTGAATATCATCAAGTACCATTTTAGGATTTTCCAAAGTTCTTTTAACCCCAACTACAGCTGCATAGTGAAATACATAATCAAATTGATATGAACACATTATCGAAGATATATCTTGATAATTATTTACATCGCACTTAATAAACTTACAATTTGGATGATTTGGAATATTATCTACTGTTCCTGTTAAAAAATTATCTACTAAAACAATAAAATTAGATGAATCTTCTAGTAATTTTATTGCTGTTGAACTCGGAACGAAACCTGCTCCTCCAGTTATAAGTATTTTTGTTGTGTTCATAATCTTTGTTTTGTATCTAGTAGATACTTTTTGTTTCTAAAGATTTATTATTTAAAAATCTTTTAATGTAAAGTTACAAGAATTTATGAATTTTTAGTCTCGTTCAAATAGTTTTCCCATTTCCAAGCCGAATTCATCATTTCTTCTAAATTAAATTTAATAATCCATTTAAGCTCATTTGTGGATTTTGTTGTGTCCGAAAATATTGCCTCAATATCTCCATTTCTTCTTGGTCCTATCGAAAAATTCAGTTTCTGTCCAGATATTCGTTCAAAGACTTCAATTGCTTCTTTAACACTTACACCTTCACCTGAACCTAAATTAAAAATTGAATTTGTAGTGCTATTTTTTTCTTTTAGTAAATAATTCAACGCAATAACATGTGCTGATGCTATATCTGAAACATGAATATAATCTCGTATACAAGAACCATCTCTTGTGGAATAATCTTCTCCATGAACAGTCATTTTTTTAATTTTCCCTATTGCAGTTTGAGTAATTATAGGTACCAAACTTGTTGGGGGATTAATCGGAAACTCACCTATTAAGCCTGAAATATGAGCTCCCACAGGATTAAAATATCGTAATGAAATTGTTTTTAATTGTGGAAAGGTTTTAGCGTAGTCGTTCAAAATAGACTCACCTATTTGCTTTGTATATGCATAAGGGGATTCAGCTTTGTTAAAGGTAGTTGTTTCATTCACAGGTAATTGATTTATATTACCATAGACAGAACATGAGGATGAGAAAATAAGATTATTAATTCCAAACTTCAAGCATCCTTCTACTACATTTAATAAAGATTCTGTATTATTGTGGTAATATTTATAAGGATTTTCAACTGACTCAGGTACAGATTTGAAAGCTGCAAAATGAATTATTCCCACAACACTTTTTTCATTTTCTAAAATCGAATAAAATTCCTCTTTGTTACATAAGTCAATGTTGTAATTATGTATTTTTCTTCCTGTAATAGCTTCTATTCTTTCAAAAGTTAACTCTGAAGAATTGGAAAAATTATCAATTGAAATAATTTCAAATTCCGTATTCTCAATCAATTCAATTATTGTGTGAGAACCAATATATCCCGCTCCTCCTGTTACGATTATTTTATTTTTGCTCATAAATTTCTTTGTAAACTTGTAAATATTTAGCGACTCCTTCTTTTAAAGAATAAAAATCTCTAGCTCCACTCATCATTAATTCTCGATTTACTTTTTCTGGAGAAAGTATAGCTTTTAAATAATTTTCATCATCAAAACTGGAAACTACAGATCCTGCCTGATATTTCCTAACTATTTCATCTGTATCTCCGACTCCAAAATTACAAACTAATGGAATACCCATCGCCATAATTTCACCTTGTTTAGTTGGTGAGGATGCTTTTTTTGAATAAGTCGGTCGAATGAAAAATATTGAACTATCAAATAATGAAATATTTAATGGTACATCTTTATGAAGGCAAGAAGTTATAATTATATCTTGTTTCGTAATGTTTCTATCTTCAACTACTTTCATTATTTTTTCTGATTTCTCACCTGTAACAAACAAAAATTTTGCATTTTTATTTTCTAATTTTAAAAGTTTGAAATAATCTAACATTTCTGAAAGCATATACCATGTACCTATTGAACCTACATATCCTAAAATAAAATCTTCCTTTTTTAGTCTTAATTTAGATTTAAGGTTATTTTTTTCAACCTCATCAATTGAACTTGGATTAAATAATTCTAAATCGACACAACAAGGTATAATTTGAATTTTAGGCGGGTTGTTTCTGAAAATTTCCCAACTTTCAATTTCTTTTTTTCCATTTTGAGTCAATGATATTGTATAATCTGAATTCTTAAAATAACTAATTTCTTTTTTCTTGAAATAGTTATAGACGACTCTAAAAATTGGACTTTTCAAATCCCAAAGTCCACCGTCTATTCTTTCATCCGCCCAAAACCCTCTCATATCAAAGATAAATTTTGTTCCAAATTGTTTTTTCATTGACAATCCAACTAAGGCTGAAATATAACTTCTACAATGAACTATATGAAAATTGAATTTTTTATTAAGTCTAATAGCTAACTTTTTCATTCTATACACATCCCAAATGGTAGTAAATAGTGGGGATTTTTGAGTATAGCTATTTGGATACCAAATTATATTATTTTCATCACATATTTTTTGAATATGCGCTTTGTTTATTTCAAATCGATGTTGTTTCTCAAAACTAATAATATGAAAATTAAATCCTTCTTTTGTTAGACCTATTAAATAGGGTAAGACTTGAGATTGTCCTAACGGATCAGTCATACCGTCATAGGATAGATATAGAATGTTTTTAGATTTTTCCAAATAAGGAGAAAGAGTATTTTTTATTTCATCCATCTATCGTACCATGTTTGAAACATTAATAAATACCACATTTTCATATCGTATTCTTTTTTCCCATTAAAAAAATCAGTTTTCAATTTGTTTACATATTCCCAATTAAAAATACCTTGTTCACGAATAACTTTTTCATTGACAAATGATTCTAGATAATCTCTTAACTCATTTGTCATCCAATTAGCAATTGGAATCGCAAATCCCATCTTTGGTCGATCCATCATTTCTTTTGGGATGTACTGGTGAACTATCTCTTTTACAATGTATTTTTTATTTCCTTCAAAATACTTGTATTCATTAGGTAGTTGAGCTGCCCATTCAATAACTCGATGATCTAAAAATGGCTCTCTTCCCTCCAAACTAACAGTCATTGTTGCTCTATCAACCTTTTGAAGAATATCATCTACTAAATAGGTTTGATAATCAATTGCCATCATATATGACAATGGAGAATAAAAATCTTTTTGAAGTTCTTTACTCAGATAAGCTGTATTTATTTTTTTAACATCAAAACGAAATAAATTATTTAATTGTTTATCTGTAAATTGCTCGCTTAAGCTTAACATTATTCTCTCGGATGATGGATCTTTGAGAATATTTTTTAATTTCTCATAGCGATTATGGAAATTATACTTGTGTTTTAAAATAGGAATTGAGTTTGAAGGTACAAAATTCATTATTCCAGCTGCAGTATGTCTCGCCAATGAAGGAATATTTTGTATTTTCTTGCCAAATCTTAATAAATAGTCATAACGATTATAACCTGCGAAAATTTCATCACCGGCATCTGCACTCAAGGCCACTGTCACATCTTTCCGCGCCAATTTACTGACCAATGTTGTTGGTAAAGCACTACTATCTGCAAAAGGTTCATCATAATAAAATGAAAGATCAGGAATTAAATCAATCGCTTCTTTTTCAGTACAATAAATTTCAGTATGATCAGTTCCTAAATAATTAGCAACATCTTTAGCATAAGGTGCTTCGTTTAATCCAATATCAGGAACTCCAATCGTATACGTCTTTAATTTCTCTGTCCTGTTCTTTTGAAGTAATGCTGTGACGCAAGCGCTATCATATCCTCCACTCAAAAAAACACCTACCGGAACATCTGAAACCATTCGGTATTCACAAGCAGATTGAAGTATTTTTTCTGTTTCTGTTTTTGCTTCTTCAAATGAAATATCGGTTTTTGGCTGATTGTACGCATCGTAAACATTCCAATATTGATTTGTTTTTGAATCTGCAAAAGGTAATTTAATTTTTAACGTATGTCCTGGTTTAAGCTTTAGACAATTTTCAAAAATACAATATGGTGTAGGAACATTTCCATATTGCATAAAAGCAGTAACCGCATCCAAATTAAGTTCTTTTTGAAAATGTGGGTGCTCGTGAAATGCTTTAAGCTCTGACGAAAAAAGAAATAAACCATCTTTTAAATAATAAAAGAAAGGCTTTACACCTGCCCTATCTCGTGCGCAAAAAATATCATTTGCTATTGTATCGTAAATAACAAAAGCAAACATCCCAATGAATTTTTCTAAACATTTATCTCCCCATTGTGCATAAGCATGTAAAATCATTTCAGTATCTGAATGACCTTTAAATGAATGACCTAAATTGCTTAATTCTCTTTTAATCTCATTGAAATTATAAATTTCTCCGTTAAAAGTTATCCAGAAATGCTCGAATTGCATGGGTTGACGACCACTTTCAGTGATGTCTATAATGGCAAGTCGTTTATGTGCTAACCCTACTTGACAAGATTCATTCTGAAAAAACTGTAAATCACCACTGTCAGGACCTCGATGATTCAACGTCTTATTCATTTTTTCTAAAACCTCTTTCGAAGATTTTATATTCCAATCAACGAATCCTGTAATTCCGCACATAAGATCAAAGAAAAGGAAAATTTTCGGAAATTATACTTAGATTACTAATGAAATAATTGAAAAAAGAAATAAGTTTCATTTATACTTGAAACTTACGTTAAAAATATAGTTAATTTAACTTACATCTGAAACTATAAAGCGTCGTGCTCATAAGGTGAGATGTTCCAAATAGATTCATTTGATAAATCTTTCATTGTTGATTCATCTGTATAAAAAATAAATGGAATTCGAACATTCAGAGGTCCAAAAGAAAAAGGATTCATTAGGAAACCTAACTTTTTCAATTCACTCATTGACTCACTATTATCTTGCGAAATTGTAATTATACCTCTTAAAGCATCCCTTTTAACAACTCCCTTTAAATAATTTAATAATTTCTTTGCGTTTAATTTAGAAGAAAAATAGTAATCAAATAAAAATATTTTATCACCTAAAATATAATAAGCAATATATGCTTCATCATTAAATGAAATAACTTTACATGGATTTAAAGGATTAGATAACCTCCATTTAAATTGCTCCAATGTCCTTATAGAATTTATACTATTTTGTTTTTTATTCTGTGCAATTTTAAATACATCAACAGCGTCTACTTCCTTTATTTTATGATCTTGAAATGAAGCTTTATTAGAAAAACATAAAATTTTAGGAATAAAAAAATAACGCATATCAAAAATTCTTCTCCAACCTAGTTTTAAAAACCCTTGTGTTGACTGATCTCCACCAAAACCGATAATAAATAATTGATGATTTCTATCGATATAATCATAACAATGAAGTGCTAATTTTTTGAATAATCCTTTTCTTCGGTGATTTTTATGTGTCATAGTATCACACGATTGAAAAATTACTCGATGAATAGAGTTAATTGAGTATTCTTCTGGTATAACCCCATAATAGGCAGCGATTTCATCTGTTTCATTATGAACAGCTATAAATCCAATAAATTGACCAGCAGGATTATCGATGAATTTCCATTTAAAATATTCTAAATTAACCTCTAATCCAAAACAATCTTTCATCAAAGGTATTAAGGTATCAAATTTATCAGAAGACAACCTTTCAATTCGATAATCGTTCATTATTTTCTAATTTTTTGATGGAACATTTCGATTCTTAAAATTGATTCTGATAAACTTTCATTTATTAAATTAAGTCTATCAACTTTTTTCAAACCTTTATTTGAAAATGAGATAATTGGATTTATTTTATCGTTAACATATAATAAAAAATCATATCCAGCTTCTTCTACAATTTTATCTAAAGTTGAATCTCCTTGTCCATTTGGTAAAGCTAAAACTTGAATTGGCTTATTAATTCTCTGTTCAATTTCAATTTTTGATATTTTAATTTCTTTTAATAATTCTTCATTATTTTTAATTGTCGAAACTACATCATGAGAAAATGTATGTGAACCAATTTCAATGTTATTTTTTGAACATTCTTTAACTTCCTCCCAATTCATCATTCTATCTGAAGCTTTAATGGAAAGATTATTTTCTAAAGTACCAATTATATTCTCTCTTTTAAATTTATCGAATGATAATAGTATTTTAAAAATTGTTAAGTTAAACTTTAACCAATTATTATTAAAATTTGATAAATTATATTTAATGTCATCAATTTCGAATTTTAAATCAATTTTATTTTTCATTGATTGATTAAATAAAAAATTTAACCTCTGTGTCCAAATAATTTTATTAAAAGAGGCGCACTCATTTACAATATTATGGTTAGCTGAGATTTTATGTTTTTGCAAAATAGGTAAAGCATATTCATAAAAATCATAATAACCATCATCAAATGACAAAATCAGTAAAGGCTTTTTATTGAATTTCATTACTTCTGAAATATCCTTAAAAGTAATTATTTCATAGTACTTTTTAAGATAAACTAATAATTCATTAAATAGTTTTGGATTAATTGGATCAAAAAAATAATCCCTATCAGTTGACACTCTATGCAAACTTAAAATAGTAATTGTATTATTCTTTCCCAACCTTAAAATAGAAGGCACCCCTAAAAAATGCAAAAAATTAAATACTTTTTCTCTCATTTAACTAAAATGTATCTAATAATTCAGCCGTCAATTTAGATTGATTTTTTCTTGAAAATTGATTTACATACTCTTTATCAGAAATAACATCTAGTGATTTTGACATAAAAGTAAAATAAAGTTTATTTAATTGATTTAGTATTTCTTCATCATTTTTACAAACATATCCTAAATTATATCCGCCTAAAGTTTCATCAATAATATCTCCATCAGACGGATACGAAAGAATAGGTTTTCCCATAGCTAAATATTCATAAATTTTACTAGATGGGATTCCTTTACAATTTGTATGTGAAATCATAATTAATGCTTGTGCTGTCTTTTGCAATTCTAAGATTTCTCTCCTTGGTTTTCGTTCTGTTATTTCAATATTATCAATAAACGAACTTGAAAAATCAGTTATCCTTCGCACTTGATTTTTGTCATACGCTGTTCCTGCAAAAATAAACTTAATGTTCTTTTTGTTAGAAGAATGCTGATTTATAAACAATTTAAATGCAGATAAAAATATTTCTACAGGTTGGCTATCATATAATGTACCATTATATATGATCGTAAAATTGTCAAATGTCACATTTTCTATATTAGAAAAATCTTCCTCAAAAAAACCATTTAATAGCGTTTTCCCTTTTTGACTAGTAAAACTACTTATTTTATTTGTATAGTGATTAGAAATACTACTTATAGCTGAAGCTGATCCTACCCATTTACGTTCACTATTCCTTTCAAAAACATTTAAGAATTTTTCTAATTTTGAATATATTCTCACCTCATTTGTAGCCCAATCATCTCTGTAATCAGCTAACCACTTTATCCCATATTTCTTATTTAACAAATATCCCATTCTAAAAAGCGGAAATGGGCTTGCTGTTATTATTAAGTGGTTTATGTCTTTGTTTTCGCTTAAATATTTTTTAGAAAATTTATAAAAATTATAATATGGCAAAACTTTAGTTGTGAAATTATTTAAAAACATTTCCCAAAAAGTCAAAGTCTTTCTTATTAAAGAAAGAACTGTTGAATTAGAACTATTCACATATAAACGATCTCGTAGACTACTTTTATATGGCAAATAAAACACTTCGTAATTATCGTGTTTCTCATGCACAATTGATTTTCCAGATGATTTCCCTGTATCGGATGGTTTTTCAATTGGAATATCCCAATTTCTAGTAATAACAATCGGATAATATCCAAATTCCTTCAAATATTTTGCCCAACCTAAAGCTCTTTGTGAAGCTGTTAGGTTACATGGGGTAAAGAAATATGATAGGATTATTACTTTTTTCATTTTTTAAACAGTTAAAAATCTGAGTAAAAGTAATTAAATTGAAGCAATCTTAAAAACATCCGATTCAATCTCATATTTTGTAGTAACATTTAATAAAAATAAATCAAAAGCCACTAAGTTTGCTTCTGAAAATAATTTTGGATGACTAATTAAGTGTAAAAAATCTTCATTTTTAAAATATTTAATATACAAATTAGATTTAAAATTATTTAATAATTCAATTGAAAATGACTCTTCACTTTTGAACTTATTTACTTTTTTAGTACTTTTTACAATATTTCCAGATGAAGCTCCATCTCCCCAACGCTTCCACGATTCTTTTTTTATGTTTCTTCTATAATATAAACCATTGATAATTTTATTTATCCCTCCCAATTTACATTGATCTAAAGTGAATTCAATAAATCTTCCTAATTTATCTTCAATGTTTACCTCATCGGAAAATCTAAATATCTTTTCATTTGGGAAATAAGAGTAATCAAATTTATAACCTCCCTTATTTCCGTCACTTTTAGCATTCCTCAATACACTAAAATCTAAAAGTATATTATACTTATCCATTTCTTTTTTATATTGAGAAAATGGTTGAGCATAAAGACCTCCCGCACGAAAACCAAAACATGGAGGAGTTGGTGAATTTTTATAAATTTCAGAAATGATTTCATTTGACTTTTCAAAAACCATTTCAATTTCAATTTGAGATAAATTACTTAGAGCAAACTTTGATTTATCACTAACTTCCCATTGATTTATTTCAGATAAATATTTAGCATCTAACCAATGCGGATGTAGGTGATGAAATATATATCCATTCAATGAAATCACCTCTCTTAACAATTGAATTATTTTATCATAATCAATTCTAGCATTTTCATGAATTTTAGAAATTTCTTTTAATTTAAATAAATACAAAGTATCAACAAAAAAAATGGATGATACTTTGTATTTAGAGAGTAGTTTTAAAATTTCTTGTGTTGGTTTCAATAAACAATTTTCAACCGTTCCACTTTGACTTCCTAAAAAAAGTTCAAAATCAAAAGTTAATAATAATTGTTTTTGTGATTTCATACTGATAGATTTATATTTCTAACGAATTATTGATTTAATTTTTAGAAGCAAATTAAAAAGAGAATATTTAAATTTATTACTAATAAAAGTGAAATTGTATCCATCATCAATTTGACTCCCAAATCCAAGTTTAAATTTTAATAAACGAGCATGCTTCTCATTCAACATATCTCCATCTCTTGCTGCTCCCATTCGATAATTTTCAATTCCCAATTCAATATATTTTTGGATTATTTCCCAATGAAGTAACCTTAATGAGCCTGCATGCGAATTGTTTGAAGTTCCAGCCCATAAATAATAAGCATTCAAATCATCATTAATATTTACAATTGCAGCATCTGGAATATTATTAAGATAAGCAACCGCACATATACTTCTACCACTATCACTTAATGACATTGCTAGTTTATATATTTGAGTATACGAATCAAATGGAGCTTTTTCTAAAACAAGTTTATCTTTATATAATTTGTAAAAATCATCAAAACACTCCATTCCAAATTTAACAACAACACCTTCCTTTTGAGCTTTTTTAATTAAATTTCTGTAAATTGGTTTAAAAGAATTGAATATTTCTTCACTCGTTTTATTTTTTAGAATTAATCTAATAATTCCAATTTTATTACCTTTAGAATTGTTAGGTATATGATAGAAATTTTCTAAATGAATCGGTGGGTAAATAAAATCTAACATTTTATTTACTGATAGAAAATTTTGTAATGATTTATAAAAATTACTCTCCTCTAATTCCGTTAATTTCTCGCCATTTTTCAATGGTGGATGAATGCAATAACCTAATTTAAAAAATAATTTTCTTTTTAAAATTACTAGCATTCTAATACTATCCTCTTCCAATAGGATTAATTCACCTTGAATATCTGTATTCAAATAATTGGAAAATTGATTTGAATACACAATTAAAGATCTTTTAAAATCAAAATCAGTATTAGTTATTAGCCTCACTATATATATTCTTTATTTAATTGATTCTTTATTATAATAGAACTCTAAATACTCTGGATGATTTTCTAAAAACGGCAAATCAATATCTTGGGTAGATCCAATAACTTTTGCTGGTTGCCCTTTAATAATAGAATAATCTGGAAATTTCCCGCTTACTAGAGAGTATGCTGAGACTATAGAACCTTTTCCAATAGTAGTTCCAGGCATAATTACTGTATGAGGTCCAATATATGTATGATTTCCAATAAAAACAGGATTACTTGATAAAAGAATATCTTTTTCTACACCTATTTTATTTGCACGATATCGAACATTATGATGCGAAGAATGAGTTAAAATTGAAATGTAATTCGCTAAATCACAACCTTCTTCAATTGTTACCTTTTCATAACAATCGATGTAATTAAAATGACCTATAAAAACATTTTCTCCAATAAATAAATTTTCAAGATTACTTATATGAGTCATATTACTCACTCTCGAATCTTTTACAAAAGTACCCACAAAATTTTGATACCCTAATATTTCGGGTGCTATATTTTTTAATAACAACTTGTATTTTAAAGTTTTTATTAAAGAATAGATTTTTGACTTAATTTTCATTTGTTATTAAGAATTATATTCAAAATCTTTTTAATTCTATTCAAAATATTAATATATGATGGATAATCGGTATGCTTTTTAGGAGCTGTACTTAATATTTGCTCAAATTCCTCTTCAGAAAATCCTAATTTTTTAATCACAAATGCTTTATCGTCAATTAATTGTTGAGGATTGTCATATGGATTTTTAGCAATCAGATCTTTCGATTGTTCTTTCGTCAGTTGACCCGATATAATTAATGCTGAATAATGAAAAATTCTCTTGTCAACTTTAAATTTCTGTGGTAGAATATATCCTTGATAAAAACGTGTGAAAATATTTTCATAGTGTTTATGACCATAGTCTCTCCAACCATACTGATCTACTAATATTTTCTTCACATCTTCTTTAATATAAGGAATAAAATCTAAAGGATTATAAAATCTAATTTTGGCTATTTTCTCATAATAATACGTTTTAATAACCCCAATCGTTGGATACGTTTTTAACTTTCTTTCGCCAAAACGCTTATGAATAGCTTTAAAATTAATCAAATCCAATTTAAAATGCACAATATTACTTGGCATCCAGCCTTCAGTCGAAACTTGATGACCAGTCAAAATGTGTTTAATTTTAAATTTCTTTGCTACTTTGTTTAATGAAGCTTGGGCGGAAAGTTCATTTGCCCAATCAATATCTATTACAGATGCCCTCATAAATGCTTTTACAACATCTTGAATTTCATTCCAATCAATCACTACAGTATATAAATCAAATCCTAATTGATTAATCAACGATTTAATATTATCAACCGCTAATTCTGAGTTCCAACCTGTATCAATATGAACTAATAATGGATTTATTGCCCATTCCTTTGCTTTGATTGCTAAATACGCACTGTCTATTCCCCCACTTATTCCTAAAATACAATCGTACTTATTTTTACCTTTTTGTTGTTTAATATCGTTCAATAAATTTTCAATGAATCCTGAATCTTTTTGTAATTCTAACTTTTTTTGTTTATCAATAATTATGTTACAGATGTCGCAAGTTCCGTATTTATCTAGCAAGATATATGGATAAATTTCACTATCTACTAAACATTTATCGCAAGAAATTTTAACTTTTTGATCTGTGTCAAACTCTTTTTTCAAAATTTTAGAAAATCTACTATAATTTACTTTACTATTAAAATACTCACTCCAAATAAATCTTGCATTTGAAGAAAACTTATTTTTATCCTCCTCGCTTAAAAAAAAGAATTTATCAATAGCATCTTTTAATAATAAACTATGATTTGCTGTATCATGATCTAATAAAAAACCATTAAATCCATCATTTATTAACTCTGGAATTCCTCCAACATTAAATGCGATACCTGGAATACCAGCAGACATAGCTTCCATTAAAGATACTGGAATTCCTTCAGCTTTACTACAATTTACAATAACATCGAATGGCTCATTCTGAATAATTTCAAACACCTTTTCTTTCGGTAATTTACCTTTGTAATCAATTGAAATATTTTTTTTATTTGCTAATAAAGTCGCAGCCTGTTTCTTAAATTCTAAATCAAAAACGCCATCTCCATAACCTATAAGTGTCCAAACAACATCATAATCATTTATCAATGATAAAGCTTCTGCCAAACGAATTAATGATTTAACAGGATTAATATGGGAAATAGTTATGATTTTAAAAACTTTATTATCAACTATATTTTCTTCTCTATAATTAACATTTATTTCTAAATTAGCAACACCCAAATAAGCTCTTGTCACTTTTTTTCTATCTATTGAGAGTTTATTATCAAAAATGTATTTTCTACCATCTTTTGAAATAGGAAAAATCTTGTATGAATTATTAAAAATCCTTTCTCTAAAAGGTAAAAAATTAATTTGATGTCTTTCGTAATATAAATCCCAACCATGTAATCTAGTCACATAATTAAACGATTTATCTTTTTTTGCAATATTTGCCAACGAAATACAATTAGTATCACACCAATAGGAATAGAACATGGTGTTTTCGGTATCAATATTTAGATTTTTCAGGATTGACTTAATAGCTGATTCATCTCTTACACCTTCTGTCCAATAATAATAGATCAATTTAATTAAACCAAAAGAAAACTTTTTTTTATGCTTTACCACAGCAAGAAAAAATTCATATAGTGGAGCTAAAGAAAAAATAGATTTCAAATTTTGGAAGCGAGGACCTTTATAAGCAGATATAACTTTTGCATTTTCCGGTACGAAAAATTCATAAGGTTTAACTTTATTGTTTTTATTGTTAATATGGAAGTTAACTAAATAAATATTTTCGAAATCCTTTGAAATTATTCTTAATTCTTCTTCTAAGAAAGGCTCTCCAGGACCATAAGGATAATCAGAAACAAAAATGACAAGATTTGAAATACTCATTAACTCGAATTAAATATTAAAAGACTACATTATATTTAATGTAGATAAAAATAAAATTAAAAGCTAAAATACAATTTTTTATCGAGACATGAAGTTTCACATTGACTTAGAAATGATTTTTTCTCAAAATCTTATAATCTCTGTTAAAATTGTTATTTTTGAATTATGATAGTAATAGTAGACTATAAAATGGGGAACTTAGGTTCTGTTTCAAATATTATAAAAAAAATAGGTCATATTTCTGTTGTATCTTCAGATATTGAAGTTATATCTAAAGCAACTAAAATAATATTACCTGGAGTTGGTTCCTTTGAAAAAGCGATGAATAACCTTAAAGAATTAGGTTTAATCGATGTTCTAAATGAAAAAGTAATACAACAAAAGACACCTACACTTGGTATCTGCCTGGGAATGCAGTTACTAACAAATTCTAGCGAAGAAGGAAATGTAAAAGGTTTAGGTTGGATTAATGCTAAAACAGTTAAGTTTCAACTTACCGATTTTCCTGAATTAAAAATCCCTCACATGGGATGGAACGATGTAAATTTTCCTCAAAAACATTTTTTGTGTGAAAGTTATCATGAAAACCCACGTTTTTATTTCGTACACAGTTATTATGTAGTTTGTGAGGAAGAAAAAAATATATTAATGACTACAAATCATGGTGTAGAATTCACTTCTGCGATTGTTAAAGAAAATATTATTGGAGTACAATTTCATCCTGAAAAAAGTCATACGTTTGGGATGAATATTTTTAAAAATTTTATTGAAAAATGTTAAGGACTAGGATTATACCATGTCTACTTTTAAAAGGGAATGGGTTAGTTAAAACAGTTAAATTTAAGAATCCAACTTATATTGGAGACCCAATAAATACAATAAAAATTTTCAATGAAAAAGAGGTTGATGAATTAGTATTTTTAGATATTACAGCTTCTCTTGAAAAACGTGGTCCTAATTTTAATCTATTGTACGAAATTTCAACGGAATGTTTCATGCCATTGGGTTATGGAGGTGGTATTACAAGTTTGTATGAAATTGAAAAATTATTCCAACTTGGTATTGAAAAAGTAATTATTAATTCAAGCGCACTTACTACTCCTGAATTAATAAGTAAAGCAATTAATATATTTGGTAGCCAAAGTATTGTTGCTTCTATGGATGTGAAAACACATTGGCTTACAAAAAAACAAACAGTTTATACTTTAAGTGGTCAAAAAAATACGGGTTTATCTCCTATTGAATATGCGAAAAAAATGGAACAATTTGGTGTTGGAGAACTCATACTTAATTCAATTGATAAAGATGGTTTAATGAATGGCTATGATTACGATTTAATAAAGTCTATTGCAACTAATACAAAAATTCCAGTAGTAGCCTTAGGTGGAGCAGGGACTTTAGACGATTTAAGTAGTGCTAAAAAATCGGGAGCATCTGCAGTTTCGGCAGGTAGTTTATTTATTTTCCAAAAAGCACATAAAGCTGTCCTAGTTACTTATCCTACACAAAATGAAATTAATAACCTTTTTTATGAATGAAACGATATTAATAACAGGGGGCTGTGGGTTTGTTGGGTCAAATCTTGCTATTAAACTTAAAACAGATTTTCCTAATATTAAAATTATTGCTTTTGACAATTTGAAAAGAAGAGGATCTGAATTAAATATTACTAGACTAAAGGCAGTTGGAGTAGAATTTATTCATGGTGATATTCGAAACAAAGAAGATTTCAATGAAATTGGAGAAATAAGTTGTCTAATAGAAGCAGCTGCAGAACCTTCGGTTCTATCTGGAATAAATTCAACTCCAGATTATGTTTTAAATACAAATTTAATAGGTACGATTAATTGTTTAAATTTTGCTGCTAAAAATAAAGCTAAATTTATTTTCTTATCTACTAGTAGGGTATACCCAATTGCCAATCTAAATAAAATCAACTACTCTGAAGCTAAAACTAGATTAGAAATCAATGAAAACCAAATATTAAGCGGAATTACTCCAAAAGGAATTAATGAAAATTTTTCATTATCTGGTGCTCGATCTTTTTATGGAACAAGTAAACTTTCATCTGAATTATTAATTCAAGAATATATCGAATATTACAATCTAAAAGCTGTAATTAATCGTTGTGGGGTTTTAACTGGACCTTGGCAAATGGGGAAAATTGACCAAGGAGTTGTTGTTTTATGGCTCGCAAAACATTTTTGGAATAAAGAATTAAGTTATATCGGTTTTGGAGGTGAAGGAAAACAATTAAGAGATATACTTCATATAAACGATTTGTATAATTTAGTAGTTCTACAAATTCAAGATATTCATAAGTACAATAATCACATTTTTAACGTTGGGGGAGGAAATGATGTAAGCGTTTCGTTAAATGAATTGACAAATTATTGCCAAGAAATTACTGGAAATACAATTAAAATGAATAAAATTGTAGAAAATAGAACTGCAGACATTCCGATTTACATTTCTGACAATTCAAAAATAGAAGAATTATCTGGTTGGAAGCCTTTAATTTATCCGAAAGAAATATTAGCTGATATTTTTTACTGGTTAAAAAATAACGAATCGAAAGTTAAAGAAATATTAAGTTAAATATGGTATTAAGTGTTGTCATTCCGGCATATAATGAAGAAGAGTCAATTACAGAAACTATTGATCTTGTTGTATCTACACTTGTAGACTCAAAAATTGATCATGAAATATTAATTGTGAACGATAATTCTAAAGACAATACTGAAACAGTGTTACAAAATCTTTGTAGCAAATATTCTACAGTAAAATATGTGACGAATTTAGGTCCTAATGGTTTTGGTTTTGCTATTCGATATGGATTGGAGCGATTTACAGGTGATTGTGTTGCTGTAATGATGGCTGATTTATCGGACTCTCCAGAAGATTTAGTTTGCTTTTACATTGAGATGGTTAACAAAAATGTAGATTGTGTTTTTGGAACAAGATGGAGCAAAGGTGGACAGGTTTATGATTATCCATTAGTAAAAAAAATCATAAATAGAATCGCTAATCGAATTATCAGAATGGTAATGAACATTAAATACAACGATACAACAAATGCGTTCAAATTATATAAACGAGAAGTGATCCAAGGTTTGCAACCTTTATTATCTCCTCATTTTAATCTAACTATTGAACTTCCTTTGAAAGCTATAATACGAGGGTATTCATATTCTATAATCCCTAATTCATGGACAAATCGTAAATTTGGGGTGTCAAAATTGAATATTCAAGAAATGGGAAGTCGATATTTCTTTATTTTGATGTACTGTTTCATAGAAAAGTTTTTTTCGAAGGGGGATTTTAAGAAAAAATAAATTTGATGTTGAATCTAAACATATAATAGTATGAAAAAATTTGTCATCATATCTCCAAGTTACAATGAAGAAAAGGTTATTTCTCTCTTTTTAAAAGAATTAGAAGATACATTTTCATTAACTGAATTCTCATTTTTAGTGATTATAATTAATGATTGTTCTACAGATTCAACTTTGGAACTATTGGAAAATTTCCAATTTCAATCCACTCACTATGAATTGAAAACAATTTCCTTAAAATACAATGTCGGACATCAGGAAGCAATTAGACAAGGACTTAAATACGCATCCCAATTTGATGCTGCAGGATATATTGTTATGGATTCCGACGGAGAAGATGATCCGAAAGCAATTATAAAACTGACCAATACAAATGACTTTGATATCATTTTTGTATCTAGGGGAAAAAGACTAGAATCTATTTCCTTTAAAATTGGCTATTTCTTTTACAAAGCGATTTTTAAAATTATTAGTGGAAATAGGATTAATTTCGGCAACTATTCTATGATTAGTAAAACGGTAATAGAAGCAGTTAATGAGCAAAATTTTGTGCACTATTCTGCTTTTTTGTCTAAATTAAAATTCAAAAAATATTTTATAAAATATGATAGAAGAAAAAGAATAGATGGCAAATCAAAAATGAATTCAAATAATTTGGTTTTACATGGCTTAAAATCATTGATCGAATATTCCGAAGAGCTACTATTCTTCTTCATTAAATTACTAGTTTCGGTAGTTGTTGCCTTCTTCATTTACGGAGGATATGTAGTATATACAAAGTTTATTAGTCAAAATGCAATTTCGGGCTGGTCTAGTACGATTATTTTAAGCTTGATAAATTCTATATTAATCATCTCTTCCATTATCGTTTTAGGGCTTTTAATCATTTCGAAAAAAAACCAGTTAAATCCTAAAAATGATATTTACAAAGAATAATAAAATACCTTAACATCAATGATTGATTACATCGGAAATGAATTAGAGTTATTTCAACATGCCGTAAACTGGAAAAAGTATTTTTCTTCGAAAATAAAACCTTACATAAAAGGAGATATTTTAGAAGTTGGAGCTGGTTTTGGCGCAAATACAAAGTATCTTCTAACGTCGAATTCCAATTCATGGACGTTTGTGGAACCAGATTCAATATTAGCATCTCAAATTTCGGAACAAACTTCTGGTATAAATATTTCAAAAGAAATCATTGTCGGTACGATAGACTCCTTAGTAGAAGATAAAAAGTTTGACACTATAATATATATTGACGTTTTAGAACATATCAAAGAATCTGTTGAAGAAATAGAAAAAATTAAAAGTCACCTCAAAACAGGCGGACATCTTATTATACTTGTTCCTGCATTTCAATTTCTTTTCAATGAATTTGATGCTCGAATAGGACATTTCAGAAGATACGACAAGCCCCTTTTACGAATTGAAATCAATTATAGACTAGTTGAAAAGAAATTGTTTTACCTTGACTCTTGTGGATTTTTAGCTTCTTTAGCCAATAAGCTAATTCTAAAAAAATCCGCAATCAATGTTGGACAAGTGAAATTCTGGGATCGATTTTTAATTCGTTGCTCTTACCTTTCTGATTTCATGTTTCTTCGTAAATTTGGAAAATCCTTAATAGGAATTTATCAAAAAAAATAACCTCATAAATTAAATAATGCAATTACAGAAAAGAATCTCTAATAAATTACGTAGGACACTTGTTGATACACTTTCATTTTTCAAACTTGAATCAATTATAATTGGTGGAAAAAAAGTAAATAAAATCATAATGTATCACGGAGTTGATTTACATGAGACAAAACTTTTTAATTCCAGATTTATCGGACTTGATAATTTTAAAAAACAAATTTTATTTCTTAAAAAGCATACTAATATTATTTCACTACAAGACTTTTTTGAGGAAAAATTTGACCCTAAAAAAAGTAATATAGCCATTACTTTTGATGATGGTTTTTTAAATAATTATAAATATGCCGTACCATTTTTAAACGAACAAAAAGTTCCAACTACAATTTACGTTACAGGTTTAAATGAAACTCAATATGATATTTTATGGCCAGATTTTTTAGATATCTCAAGTTACATTCATACAGAAAATATTAAGATCGAAGAAGTAATTTATCAGAAAAACACTCAAGGAAAATATTTTTCATCAGAACTCAATAAAACTTTAAATGAAGTAATTAAATTAAAAGGTAATTATGAATTTAAATTAAAAGTCTTCTCTGAATTTGAAAATAAAGGAATAAATTTTAAAGAAAATAATAACTATTTTGATTATTGGAAATTAATGTCGAACGAACAATTAATAGAAGTAGATAAAAGTCCTTATGTAAAAATTGAATCTCATGCTTATTGGCATAATAACCTAGCAAATATTCCTTTAATTGAAGCGGAAAAGGAATTGATTGATTCTAAAAATTATCTTGAAAATTTATTACAAAGAGAAATTACAGAATTGGCTTATCCTGATAGTTCGTATAGTAGAGAATTAATTAAAGTAGCTGAGAAGATAGGTTATAAGTATCAATTAGCTGCAGATGGATATCGTTTTGATGATGATTTTTATGACTCTAGAATAATGGATAGAATTGGATTATATCCATCTGTATCTTGGTGTAATCAAATGTATACGCTTTTCAAATAAAATAATACTCATGGAAATAATTGATAATAAAGATTATACATTTAAAAGGCTAGATAATTCAAATCTTTCTGATTTAATCTATTTGATGAAATCTGTACATGGAAAAGCAAAGTCATTCGATTATTTTCAAAAAAAATACAATACGAAATATACAAGTAAAGAAAATATTGGCTATTTTGCTTATGACCACAAAGGTGAACCTGCTGCTTTTTATGGTATATTCCCTTGCATTATGACTAATGGGAAGTCACAATTTATTGCTGGTCAGACAGGAGATGTTATCACAAACCCTAATCATCAGAAGAAAGGACTATTTTATAGCGTTGCGAAAAAAACACATGACTTAGCAAAAGAAGAAGGTATACAATTAACCTTTGGATTTCCAAATTCCAATTCTGCACCTGGTTTTTTCAAAAAATTAAATTGGATAAAAATTGGTAGACTAACATTATTTGAAAATTCATATAAAACATTGAATTTTTACAACCTTTTAAATAAATATAAATTCTCCACACCACTCTATTTTTTTTATTTTAACATCTTTTATTTTTTTAATAAATGTACCCCGTTCACTTCTTCAAACAATATAGAAAACCGAATAAGTGTTATAAGAAATGGTGAGTATCTAGTAAATAAAAGTTACGAAAAAACGTATTTTGTTAAAATAAATAAATTTAAAATTTGGTTCAAATTCGGAGATGGAATATTAATCGGAGATATTGAAAAATTTGATTTAGAAGAATCCGAAACGTTTTTCAGAAGTCTTAAATCATTCGCAAATCAAATTGGAATTAAAAAAATCAAACTTGAAAGTATGCCAAATTCATTTCTTTTTGAATTATTTAAACAAAAATTCAATCAAAATGAATCAATTGAAATCGGCTATTTACCTTTTAATGATTTAGATTATTCTAATTTATTATTATCAGGTGGAGATTCAGATACTTTTTGAAATCAAAGAAAATAACGAGTCATATCAGTTTTATTTAAGTTTTATATAAGTTTTAACCCCCAACTTTTGACGTTTATCAAAATAACAACATAGAAATTAATGATTACCCTTATATAATTGAATTAGTTTTTCTGTATATGACTTAATATCATAATCTTTCGAATATTCCTTTGCATTACCTCCTATTCTTATTCGTTCTGATATATTATCAATCAAATATTTAACTTTTTCAATAAATAAATTCAAATCTCTGTTCAATATTAAAAAACCATTATAACCTTCAATTATCAATTCATTATTACCTCCGCCAGCAGTTGAAACAACGGATAAACTTGAAGCCATCGCCTCAATTAAAACTAATCCAAACGCTTCTTTAAAGGCACCATGAATATATATATCTGCACTACTTAAGTAAACATTGACATCAGAAACGCTACCTCTTAAAAAAACATTTTCTGACAATTGTAACTCCTCAATTTTGGTTTTTAGGATGGTTTCCATAACTCCAAAACCTAATATTTCAAGTTGAATATTGAAGTCCATTTTCTTTAACTCTGAAACGACCTCAATTAAAAATAAATGGCCTTTATTCTCTAACAAATTACCAACTGTAATTAGTTTTGTAATGGAATTATCTAATTTTTCAGCTTTAAAATACAATGAAGAATTTATGGCATTTGGGAGAAATGTAACTTGATTAATAAACGATTTAGGTAACCTCTTTTTAAAATAATATTCTGTATTTTTTGAAATTGTTATAAAAATATTATTAGCCTTTTTATATTGTTTCAATAACCATTTTATTTCAAGATAATCTGTCAAACGTCTTACAAAAGTCTTTTTATTCCAAAGATCAAATTGAACCATATTATTATGGCAATGCGAAACATACTTTACATTTTCATAAATCTTAAATCTTGAAACTAACTCAGCCTGAAAAAGATGTGAATGAATCACATGAGGGGAGAAATTTGAAATAATTTCATCAAACTCGTCATTCGAAAGTTTTACGCTTTTTTTTAAAAAAGAAAACTGTATTTGTGTGCTTATTTTTTCGATTGATACTAGACGTAATAATTCATTTTTTGAAATAAAATTTTCAAAAGTATAATGTAAAGGTTCTAATAGTACAATTTTAACATTATGACCAATTTTGGCTTGCTGAATTGCTAAATTACAGACTAAAGTTTCAGCACCTCCACAACCTAATGTTGGTATTATATGAAGAATTCTCATTATATTTTAATTAACTTATAACCTCTTTAACTAAATTTCTCGTTTTGATGCAACTATACCTTTTTAATAAATTAGAAAGCATTTTTTCCGATTGACTCATTTTATTACTCACACTAGTTTTAATATTGGGATGAATTGATAATTCTTTAGGAATTCCATCACTCATATCCATAAATTCAATAATGTGAAATAAATAAATTAAATTTTCCTTATTGATTGATTTGGTCATGTAATTAGAGTAGAATGAAGGAGCCCACAGGTTAAAATTATTATAAAATGGTAAACCTAATGAATTTGTTCGTGGTAATGGAAACTCTAATATCCCTCTTTTTTCACTTGAAGATTCTATCCAATTATTTGTTTTTGGATAATATATATTCTGTTTTAATTTTCTTGAAACCCCTCCAAAATCACCATTACTAATTCCATTTTTAAATAATACTTTTTGAGAAATTTTTAACAACGGATTCATTATTGACCAAAATCCAGATGTATCATATTGAAAATCTAATTCTTCTAAAGTATTGATGATTTTAGTATTTATACTGTAGCCAGGCGATCTAAATCCGATAGGCTTTACCCCTATTGTTTCTTCGATAACTTGATTACATTTAATGATTTCTTCTTTGATCTGCTCATCGGTTAAATAAGCTAACCCAAAAGGGTGTGAAAAAGTATGATTTTCAATTTCATGCCCATGCTTATGAGCCTTGATAATTATATTTTTAATGATTTCACTTCCAACTAATTCATCTCCTACAATAAAAAAAGTTGCTTTAATATTTTGCTTATCAAAAAAATCTAACATTCTTTCCCAGGCTTTTTCATAAAATAATTCTAATTGACTTTGGTCAAAAAAAACGTTATTTATTTTATAAAAGTTCAATAATTTAATTGGTGAATCAATATCCACATGAATGATTAAATTTTTCATCATACCATCTTTATCATTTGTTGAACATAGAATTAAAAGTCGTATTTAACGACATAACTCTCATTATTTTCGTCTGAATCAATAAAAACACCTAAATGCTTTTTATATAATTTAATTGCTTTGTTGTTTACCTTCAAAGTCATTAGATAATAGTGACTTTTATTATTGAACTTAAAATGATCGGCGGTGAAATTCAATAAAAAACTCGATATACCAACTTCTTGAATATTATCAATGTTTTGCCTATAACTCTCCAATACATTATTGTTCATCAAAACACCAAAAGAAACTAAATATCCCATTTTATCTCCAAACTTTTTCTTAAAATCAGTTAAAATAATTGAATATTTTGAAAAATCCTTTCCCATTGATAGAATCAAACTAAGTCTACTTGGTTTCAATAAAACAGATACACCCATTAAAGCCAAAATCAAAAAAAGATATTTCTTTTGTCCAATCTTCATAAATGTATAGGGTTGGTTGGTACACGAAATAAATCCGACAAACTCCCCATTTAATTGATAAAGATATACTTCAATTAGTTTTTCTTTAATCAATTTTGAGTAATAAAATTTAGACAGAAATAAATTCCCCATTTTAGAAAGAATACTCTCGGGCAATAATTCAACATGTAATTTACAAACAGCAATAACATGCTCTTTGTTTTTCCAGTCTAAATAAATTATATTTTTATTATTCGTTTTGTATTCCATAGTTTACGATTCATATTCTATGATTCTACGATTAAAAAGAATCATAAATAACACATACAATTTATGTTTCAATTGATGA
>CANCQX010000029.1 GCA_947380375.1 Flavobacteriales bacterium | reverse complement strand
AGAACGAACTAATTGTAAATCCTCTCTTTTCAAAAGAATTTGAGCTTCGTATTTATCTGAAAGATTCAAACTTTTCATTAGAGGAGTTGTGTAGGCCACTCCTTCTAAATTAACTTTTGCTTCTTCAACGTTTTGTAGTGAAATCATTTAATTGTTCTTTATCAGATTACAAATTAATTTTGTTATCAATTCTTTATCATCTGGATTACTTTGCGCTACTAATAAGGCCAAAGCTGTCAATGCATTATCATTTATTTTTACTTCCCCAGAATTTTTAAATAAATGCTTATTTTTCTCTAGAAACCAGACAAACATAAATGCACCTATCCGCTTGTTTCCATCACTAAATGAATGATTTTTTATAATGAAATAAAGTAAATGTGCTGCCTGTTCTTCAATTGTTGGGTATAAATATGCCCCATCAAAAGATTGAACTACATTTTGTAATGTTCCTTTAAAGCTATCATCTTTTTCATTTCCAAAAAGTTCTGTAGCTTCCTTTTTCTCTATTTGCTGTCTTTTTAATTCAGAGATTGCTAAAATAGCTTCTTTATATTCAATTTCATACGTGATATTTTCGTTCAAACTACTTGTATCCAATCGATTTGAATCAAATTGATTTAATAGAATAAAACTTTTTGTATAATTACTTAATATATTTAAAAGTCCTTTAGATTCTGAAAGTAAGAGTTCCTCTTCTTTTGTTGATTGTTCAATAATTTTCACAATCTGATTTAATTCTTCTAATCTTTTTTGATTTAAAGAATATCCTTTAACCAAATGATCTTTCAAACATTTAGTAGCCCATTGCCTAAATTTAGTTCCTTGAATTGAGTTAACTCGATATCCTACAGAAATAATTGCATCTAAATTGTAAAACTTTATTTTCCTTTTTACTTGTCTTTCTCCTTCTTTTTGAACTACCGAGTAAAACTCGGTAGTTGAAATTTCATCTAATTCTCCTTCTGAAAAAATATTTTTAAAATGTAAGCCAATTGTATCTACATCTTTTACAAATAAATCTGCAATTTGTCTTTGAGACAACCAAACAGTATCATTTTCAAGCTTTATATCAATTTGAACCCCTTGGTCAGCATTATAGATTACAATTTCACTCATTAAGAAATTATTGTACGGTATTAATTACTTTCATATCCGTCATTGCAGCACGTAATATATCTCCCACTTTTTCAATTGTATGAGAACGTAACACTTTGTTTACAGCAATGATTTCTTTATTATCTACACCATTATTTTTTCCATCGTTGTAATTTCCACCTATTATATCTGTTTCTACTTTTTTCATAAAATCAGCTAACAAAGGTTTACATGCGTGATCAAATAAATAGCAACCATATTCTGCTGTATCAGAAATCACACGATTCATTTCGAACAATTTTTTACGGGCAATTGTATTAGCTATTAATGGAGCTTCGTGTAACGATTCATAGTAAGCAGATTCTTCTTTTATTCCAGTTTCTACCATTACTTCAAATGCTAATTCTACACCTGCTCTTACTAAAGCAACCATTAGTAAGCCGTTATCAAAGAATTCTTGTTCCATTAATTTAGCTGTAGCTTCTGATTTTTCGAATGCGGTATTTCCAGTTTCAGCTCTCCAAGTCAATAAATTTTTATCGTTATTCGCCCAATCTTCCATCATTGTTTTTGAGAAATATCCACTCATAATATCATCTTGATGTTTCTCAAAAAGTGGACGCATAATTGTTTTCAATTCATTTGATAATTCAAAAGCCTTGATTTTGGCAGGATTTGATAAACGATCCATCATTGCAGTAATACCGCCTTGTTTCAATGCTTCAGTAATTACTTCCCAACCGTATTGAATTAAAGTAGATGCGTACCCTGTATCAATTCCTTTTTCTATCATTTTGTCGAAACAAAGAATAGAACCTGTTTGAAGAACTCCACATAAAATTGTTTGCTCTCCCATTAAATCAGACTTAACCTCAGCTACAAAAGAAGATTTTAAAACACCTGCTTTATGTCCTCCTGTTCCTACTGCATAAGCTTTTGCTTGAGCCCATCCTTTTCCTTCTGGATCATTTTCTGGGTGAACAGCGATTAATGTTGGCACACCAAAACCTCTTTTATATTCCTCACGAACTTCAGTTCCAGGACATTTAGGAGCAACCATTATAACCGTAATGTCTTTACGAACTTCCATTCCTTCTTCAACGATATTGAAACCGTGAGAATAAGATAATGTAGAACCTTTTTTCATCAATGGCATAATTGCAGAAACAACAGCTGTATGTTGTTTATCTGGTGTTAAATTGATTACTAAATCAGCTGAAGGTATTAATTCTTCATAAGAACCAACAATAAATCCATTATCTGTTGCATTTTTCCAAGAAGCACGTTTTGTTTCAATTGCTTCTTTTCTCAATGTATATGTAACGTCTAAACCTGAATCTCTTAAATTAAGACCCTGGTTTAAACCTTGAGCTCCACAACCTACGATTACAATTTTCTTTCCTTTAAGAACATTAATCCCATCAGAAAAATTGCTACTATCCATAAATTCGCAAACTCCTAATTGATTTAATTGTTCTCTTAATGATAATGTGTTAAAATAATTTGCCATCTCGTTCTTTAATTATAAAATGATTTTTTCGTTATTCATATCTTCAATATGTTCTTCCAAAGTTTTCATAGGTTTAGAAATTGCAACTCGTCCTGAACGAACAAATTCTAATAATCCAAATGGTTTCAACTCAGTGAACAATTCTTTAATTTCTTCTGGATATCCTGTTTTTTCTAAAATAGTAAATTTAGATTCAATCGTCAAAATACGGGCATGATGTGCTCTAACAATTCGTTCTGCATCACCACCACTTGCCAACATATTTGTAGGAAGTTTATATAATGCAATTTCTTGATAAACTACTTCATAATCAGAATGATAAAATGCTTTTACAACATCAATTTGTTTTTCAATTTGAGAAACTACTTTACGAACTACTTCTTTTGGTTCGTTTACAACAATTGTATAACGGTGTATTCCTTCAATTTCTGATTCTGAAGCCGTTATACTTTCAATATTAATATTTCTTCGCGTAAAAATGATAGTGATACGATTCAACATCCCAACACTATTTTCAGTAAAAACTGATATATTATATGTATTATTTTCCATTATTTCTTATTTTAATCTGATTTCAGATACAGATGCACCTGTTGCTACCATTGGGAATACATTTTCTTCTTGCTCTACAACAGCTTCTAATAAGTAGGCAGCTTTACTTGATAACATTGTATCTAAAGCTTCACTTAATTCTGTTCGTTGATTAATTTTTCTCGCCTCGACATCATAACCTTTAGCAATTTGAGTAAAATTTGGATTTACAATATCGGTAAAAGAATAACGTTTTTCGAAGAATAATTCTTGCCACTGACGCACCATTCCAAGAAAGTTATTATTTAAGATTAAGATTTTAATGTCAATTTTAAATTGCAGTATTGTTCCTAATTCTTGAATCGTCATTTGGAAACCACCATCACCAATAATAGCTACTACAGTTTTAGATGGATTACCTAACTTTGCTCCAATCGCAGCAGGTAAAGCAAATCCCATTGTACCTAAACCACCTGAAGTGATGTTTGTATTTTGCGCTTTATACTGATAATAACGAGATGTAACCATTTGATGCTGACCTACATCCGTTACAACAATTGCTTTACCATCTGTTTTTTCAGAAAGCATATTTACTACTTCGGCCATTTGAAGTCTATCGTGTTTTGGATGAATTGCGTCTTCTATAACCGCTTCTACCTCTAATTTTTCTGCATCTCTAAATTCTTGAATCCAAGCATCGTGAGAACGTTTTTCAACTTTCGAATTCAACAGTGATAACGCTTCTTTAGCGTCTGCATGAATGGAAACTTCGTTTGTAACGATTTTATTCAATTCAGCGAAATCGATATCAACATGAATAATTTTTGCTTGCTTAGCATATCGACTTACATCTCCTGTAACTCGATCATCGAAACGCATTCCAATAGCAATAAGTACATCACATTCATTCGTTTTAATATTAGGTGCATAATTCCCATGCATTCCCAAATACCCTACATACAATGGATGATTTGGAGGAAACGCACCTAAGCCTAATAATGTAGAAGCAACGGGTATACCTGATTTTTCAGCGAAATCTAATAATTCTTGTTCTGCGTTAGAAAGTGTAATACCCTGACCTACTAATAAATATGGTTTTTTAGATTCATTTATTAATTTAATTGCATCATCAATTTTAGAGACATTTATTACAGGATTTGGGAAATAACTTCTAATATCATTACAAGGTTTGTAATTAAAATCCATCATTCCAAACTGTGCATCTTTAGTTATATCAACCAATACTGGGCCTGGTCTTCCAGAACGTGCGATAAAAAATGCTTTTGCTAATGCTGCAGGAATATCTTCAGCTCTTTTCACTTGCGTATTCCATTTTGTAACTGGCATAGAAATACCTATTACGTCTGTTTCTTGAAAAGCATCTGTACCCAACAAATGAGAAGCCACTTGACCTGTAATACACACAACAGGTGTAGAATCAATCATTGCATCTGCTAAACCAGTAATCAGATTAGTTGCTCCAGGACCTGATGTTGCAAAACAAACCCCACAGGTTTCTGATGTACGAGCAAAACCTTGAGCTGCGTGAATTGCTCCTTGTTCGTGTCTTACTAAAATATGATTTATTTCTTCTTTATAATCATATAATGCATCGTATATTGGCATAATTGCTCCGCCTGGGTAACCAAAAATTGTATGTACTCCTTCGGCAACTAAACTTTTTATAAGTGCTTCTGCTCCTCTAATTTCTTTACTCATTTTTTAACTTTTATATAGACAATAGATTTTTAGACAATGGACATTAGACTGATTCAAAACTAGTCTAAATTCTAATAATCTAACATTCTAATTTCTAAATTTATTTATCTGTTATACACCCTTCTGATGCCGTTGCTACACATTTGGCATACTTATATAAAACGCCTTTTGACACTTTTAAGGCTGGCTGTTTCCAATTTCTTCTTCTTTCTGCTAATTCTTCCTCACTAACTTTCAAAGTTAATGTATTATTTACAGCATCGATTGTAATTATGTCTCCGTCTTGAACAAGTGCTATAGTTCCTCCATCAATAGTTTCTGGAGTAATATGTCCAACAACAAATCCATGAGTACCTCCTGAAAAACGACCATCTGTAATAAGTGCAACACTATCCCCTAGACCTGCCCCCATAATTGCAGAAGTTGGCTTCAACATTTCAGGCATTCCCGGCCCACCTTTTGGTCCACACATACGAATAACAACAACAGAACCTGGTTTAATACGACCATCGTTTAATCCATCAATCACTGTAAATTCATCTTCAAAAACTACAGCAGGACCTTCAAAAAATTCACCTTCGTGTCCACTGATTTTAGCTACTGAACCTTGCGGTGCTAAATTACCATATAAAATTTGTAAATGTCCTGTTGGTTTAATCGCTTTTTCAATTGGTAAAAAGATTTCTTGTCCTTTTTGAAAAGAAGGTAATTCAGCTAAATTTTCAGCAACTGTTTTCCCTGTTACTGTTAAACAATCTCCGTGTAACATCCCATTTTCTAACATATACTTCATAACTGCAGGAGTTCCACCAACGTTATGTAAGTCTTCCATTAACGATTTTCCCGAAGGTTTTAAATCTGCTAATACAGGAGTTATATCACTCAATTTTTGAACATCATCAATTGTTAACTCTATTCCTACAGAATGAGCCATAGCTATTAAATGCAACACAGCATTTGTTGATCCACCCAACACCAAAACAATACGAATAGCATTTTCAAATGCTTTCATAGTCATGATATCTCTTGGTTTGATGTCTTTCTCCAATAAAATACGAATAGCTCTACCTGCAGAATCACACTCGTGTTTTTTATCAGCACTTAATGCCGGATTAGAAGAGCTATAAGGTAAACTCATACCTAACGCTTCAATAGCAGAAGCCATAGTATTTGCAGTATACATTCCTCCACAAGCACCCGCACCTGGACAAGCATGCTTAATAATTCCTTTAAAATCTTCAGGAGTTATTTTGTTATTCATTTTTTTTCCAAGAGCTTCAAACGCTGAAACAATATTCAATTGTTCTCCCTTCCAATTTCCTGGTGCAATTGTACCTCCATAGACCATAATTGCAGGACGATTCAATCTTCCCATAGCTATTAGAGAACCTGGCATATTTTTATCGCAGCCCATTACGGCAATTAACCCATCGTAATATTGAGCTCCACAAACTGTTTCAATAGAATCAGCAATAATATCTCTTGAAACCAATGAATAGCGCATTCCATCTAGTCCATTTGACATTCCGTCACTTACACCTATTGTATTGAAAATCAAACCTACCAAATCTGAATCTTGAACCGATTTTTTGATATTTTTTGATAAATCGTTCAAGTGCATATTACAAGTATTACCCTCATAACCAGCACTTGCAATTCCTACTTGTGCTTTCTGCATATCATCATCCGTCAATCCGATACCGTACAACATTGCTTGTCCGGCTGGTTGTGTTTCGTTCTGGGTAATATTTTTACTATATTTATTTAATTCCATTTTTAATTTATTAAATGATAAGTTCAAAATTATTTTTAGATGTACAATTCCTCCTGAGAACTTCCTAATACCCTTCTTTTATAAGCCCTTTGAATAAGTTGGCTATTTGAATCCTCCCAAGATAAAGGAAACGTATAATCATTAATCCTTTTTATTCCAGCAATTTCAGCAGCTGTACCACAGAAAAAAGCGGCATCTGCAGTAAAAATTTCTTCTGGTGTAAAAAAACGTTCTTCCACTTCAAAACCTAAATCTTTAGCTAATTCAAAAACTGTTGCTCTTGTAATACCCGCTAAAATATTTCCTAACGGACAAGTGATAAACTTTCCATCTTTTTCTAAAAAGAAATTGGCACCTGGACCTTCTGCTATAAAGCCATTCATATCTGTTAAAAGTGCTTCATGAAAACCATTTTGTTTCGCTTCAGTAGTAGCTAAAATACTATTTGTATAATGACCTACAACTTTTGCCTCCATGTGGCATGACTTAGGATTTGGTCTTTGATAAGATGAAATCATAACATTCAACATTTCATCTCCAAATAAATTACCCCATTTCCAAGCAACAATTGCAACATGGACAACATCTGTAGGAGTTAAGGACATATTTTCACCCAAATAAACTAATGGACGAATATAGGCATCAGTCAAATTATTTTTTTCTAAAACTTTATAAGCAGCATGCTCCATTTCTTCTGAAGAAAGATCAAGTTTTATATGCATTTTACTAGCTGAATATTGAAGTCTATCAAAATGCTCCTTTGCTTTAAAAATTTTAACACCATCAGAAGTATTGTAAGATCTTATACCTTCAAAAACACCATTCCCATAATGCATTGTTTGACTATAAAGCCCTGTTTTAACTGAATTCGCTTTTACAAACTCACCATCAAGGAAAACAATTGTTGACTTATTAAAATACATTCTTTCTCAATTTTATATTACAGTTACTTACTTTTTTTAAAAAAGGTTTTACTTAAAATTTTAAATTTTGAGTAAAAATAAAAAAAAAGCCTTTCTCAAATTGAGAAAGGCTTTAAAGTATATATACAATCGCTACTTTCTCATTAATCGAGATTAATAATAATGACAGAAATTATATTTATAATATTTTTCATATTTATTTTTAAATAATACAACTTTTAAACAATACAAATTTAGACTAAAATTTTTAAAATTAACTTAATAAGAAGTATTTATTTTAAATAGTTGATGAAAAAGCTGAGTCTACTCTTTTCCGTTTTATGTAAAAGCTAAATTATATGACTTTAATTAGTAAAATTAGGTGCTATTAATAAATAATTTAATTGGAAAAGACTACATTTGCTCTTATTAAATTTATTAACTAATTATTTTTTTAAGCAACCCTTTTCATCCTTTTTCGTTTTATTAAGTAGTAACGTTTTTTTAGTCACATAAAAAATTTAGTTTAAAATAAGTTATCATGAAAAAAATAATATTTTTAATTATTTTCCTTTTTTTGGGTATTATAAATAATTTTCAAAGTTTAAATGCACAACTTTCGATCGATAATACCAAAACTACACTTCAAATTGCCCAATCAATAGCTGGTCCTGGTGTTACAGTTTTAAACCCAATTATTAGGGGTGTACAAGCTCTTTCAGGATTATATCAAGTTGGAACTTTTACAACTGCAACTTCAACAAAGACTCAAATGGGTTTTTCTGGTGGGATAATTTTGACGACTGGTAATACAAGTGCGGTTCCATTAACATTAGGTATTAATCCTAAAAGTCCAGCTAACATAACTGGTAAATACCCCGATTGCACAGCAAATTTATTAAAAAAAGGAGGGGATTGTTCTGCTGCTGCTGCAATTGCTAGTGATATAAATACATTAGCAAATAATGCTACTTGGTATGATGCAGCAATGTTAGAGTTTGATTTTATTCCAATATGTGATAATTTTTCATTTCGATATATTTTTGGCTCAGAAGAATATGATAATGGATTTAATAATTATCAATGTACTGACTTTAATGATATGTTTGGTTTTTTAATAAGTGGGCCAGGTATTGTTGGTGGTCAAGGTTATGCAAACAATGCTAAAAACCTAGCAGTTCTTGCAAATGGATCTCGAGTTACCATAAACAGTGTAAACAATGGCGTTGCAGCAGGAGATCCAGGTAATTGTTCTTCAGCCAATCCTGCTTGGACTGAGAATTCTCCAACTAGTGAATATTTAGGCCAAATTGATGGAACTAATTTAAATGGAAATACTAAAATTTTAACCGCAAAACAAACTAACTTAATTCCAGGACAAACTTATCATATAAAGTTTATTATTATGGATATTCAAGATGGTGCATTAGATGCTGTTGTATATCTTGAAACTGGAAGCTTCACTAGCCCTGGGTTAAATTCAACTCAAAAAACAATAAAAAATGGAGTTTCTTCTGCAACTTCAATTTTAACAGAGGGTTGTACAACTGGTGAAATGGAAATTACCCTAAATCCAACTTCTGCTTCAGTCTTCCCTTTAGCATACACTGTTACTGGAAACGCAACCAATGGTACAGATTACACAAATTTAAGCGGCACCACATCAATACCAGCAAATCAAGCTTCAACAATTTTAACAATCAATCCTACAACTGATTTAATTACTGAAAATATACCTGAAACTGTAATAATAACAGCAAGTACATGTACTGGAAGCACTTCAAAAACATTCACAATTGTTGAACCTTTAATAGTAACATGTTCATCAACCTCTAATAGTATTACCTTCAATTGGAATAATAACGGTGCAACACTATATAATTATTCCTATTCAATAAGCGGTGCTAATGCAATTACAGGAAATACAGCATCTGGCGTAACTACTTTCACAGTACCTTCTTTAACTAGTGGTAAAAGCGTAACAATAACAATTACCCCGTCATTTGGAGTTTTGGGTGATGGATGCCTAGGTACTAGTACTTGTTCAATAACTGGATGTACTTCTCCTGCTGCACCAGTTGTCACTTCTCCAGTTAGTTACTGTCAAAACGATATAGCTTCGGCTTTATCCGCTACAGCTTTATCTGGAAATACCCTAAAATGGTATGGCACGGCACAAACTGGTGGAACTTCATCACCTTCAGTAACAATGCCTTTAACAACTACTGTAGGACAAACGACCTATTATGTTTCTCAAACTACAAGTGATGGATGTGAAAGTACAAGATCGCCTATAGTAGTTGACATAAAAGCAAAACCAACCATAACTGTAAATTCTCCAACAATTTGTGCAAATCAAACTGCAGCTTTAACTGCAAGTGGAGCCACAACCTATTCTTGGGATGTAGTTGGAGGTGCAACAGGAATTTCAACTTCAGCTTCTTTTACAACTCCTCAGCTGACTTCTAACACTTCTTACACAGTTACTGGAACAACATCTGGTTGTACAGGAACTGCCACCGCTGCTGTAACTGTTGCTTCAAATTTAAGTATTACTGTAAATTCTCCAACAATTTGCGCGAATCAAACTGCAACTTTAAACGCAAGTGGAGCGACAAGCTCTTCTTGGGATATAGTAGGTGGAGCAACTGGAGTTTCAACATCGGCTTCTTTTACAACTCCTCAACTTACATCTAATACGTCTTATAAAGTTACAGGAACAACTTCTGGATGTACAGGAACTGCAACAGCTGTTGTAACAGTAAACGCAAACCCATCAATAACTGTAAATTCTCCTACAATTTGTGCGAATCAAACTGCAACTTTAAACGCAAGTGGAGCGACAAGCTATTCTTGGGATATAGTCGGGGGAGCAACTGGAGTTTCAACATCGGCTTCTTTTACAACTCCTCAACTAACATCTAATACGTCTTATAAAGTTACAGGAACAACTTCTGGATGTACAGGAACTGCAACAGCTGTTGTAACAGTAAATCCAAATCCGACGATAACTGTAAATTCTCCAACAATTTGTGCGAATCAAACAGCGACATTAAACGCAAGTGGAGCGACAACCTATTCTTGGGATGTAGTTGGAGGAGCTACAGGAATTTCAACTGCAGCTACTTATACAACACCTCAACTTAATGCTAATACGTCCTATTTAGTTACCGGGACAACATTAGGTTGTACAGGGACAGCTACAGCATTAGTTACAAATGTTGCAAATTTAACTATTACAGTAAATTCTCCATCTATTTGTATAAATCAAACGGCTACTTTAACAGCAAGTGGAGCAACAACCTATTCTTGGGATCAAGTTGGTGGGAGTAATGGTATTTCAATATCAGCTAATTTTACGACTCCTCAACTAACAACTAACACTTCTTATAAAGTTACAGGAACAACATCAGGGTGTACAGGAACAGCCACAGCTATTGTAACTGTACTTCCAAATTTAACAATAACAGTAAATTCACCTACAATTTGTAGCGGACGTTCAGCTAATCTTTCAGCGAGTGGAGCAACAACTTATTCTTGGGATCAAGTTGGTGGAGCAACTGCTGTTTCAAATTCAGCTTCATTTACAACTCCACTATTGACGACTAACACATCATACATAGTTACTGGAACAACATCAGGTTGTACAGGAACAGCCACTTCTATTGTAACTGTAAACCCAACTCCAACAGTAACCGTAAATTCACCGACAATTTGTAATGGGCAGTCTGCTACATTAAATGCAATTGGATCGACAACTTATACATGGGATCAAGTAGGTGGAAATAATGGTATTTCAACTTCACCAACTTTTACTTCTTCTAATTTAACATCCAATACATCATATGTTGTAACAGGTGCAATTGGTAGTTGTACAAATTCAGCCACTTCTACTGTTACAGTAACCCCTTTGATAAATATAGTTGTCAATTCTCCTGCTATTTGTAGTGGAAACTCTGCAACAATTTCAGTTTCTGGCGCAAATACATATATATGGAGCGATGGCTCAACTGAGAATCCTTTAATTGTATCACCAACATCTACAACAACATATACAGTTATAGGATCTATAGGTACTTGCACAGGAACAGGAAGTTCAACTGTTACGGTTAATGAAACACCATTATTAGTTATAGGCACACCTCCAAGTGGTTGTGCTCCCAAAAAGGTAGATCTAAAGGATCCTAGTTTAACTATTGGAAGTACAACAGGTTCAACATTTCAATATTGGGTAAATGCTTCAGGAACATTACCGTTATCTGCCCCTTCTTCAGTTGGAAATGGAACTTATTATATTTCAAATACAAAAAATGGATGCTCATCAACTCCAATAGCAGTTCCTGTAGTTATTAATCCTATACCAATTGCACAATTCACACCATCTCCCTATTTAGTTTCTACGATAAGTCCAGAATGTAGAATGATTAATCAATCAATTGGAGCTATTAAGTATTTATGGGATTTTGGAGATGGGGGTGTTTCGGAAGAAATTAACCCTACACATACTTTCTCAGATTCTGATACAGCTTCATACATAATCAAGCTAATTGCAAATACAACTCTAGGTTGTTCAGATACCATAGCTAAAAAAGTAAAAGTATATGAAGAATTAATTTATTTTGTCCCAAATACTTTCACTCCTGATCAAGATAATTTTAACAATACATTTCAACCTGTTTTTGTTTCAGGATTTGACCCTTATTCTTTCACTATGACAATTTTTAATAGATGGGGCGAAATGGTATTTGAAACACATGACTCTAAAATTGGATGGAAAGGAACATATGGGGTAAATAATACCGAATTAGCCAAAGAAGGTGTATATACTTGGAAAATTGAATTTTCATTAAAAAGTGATGACCGTAGAAAACAAATAACTGGAATTGTAAATCTTATCAAATAATGATAAAAAATAAACTTAAATAAAAATATAAACACATTTTTAATTGATGTATTTCCACTTATCATAAAATAGGATTACTAGTTAAAAAATTAAGAATAATTAACCGTGGGATTTATTTCTCTCGGTTTTTTCATTTAAATAATTATGAGTTTTATACATTAAACTCAAATGAGATCTTTTTTAAATAAATTTCAATTGATTCTTTGATTAAATGTATAAATTGTTTAGTATTTCTGCATTTATTAAAAATTCATTTTTCAAAATACCATTAATTCTTTCATCTAATTTATTTTGATAGCTATCATAGCCTTCTGTCATGGAAGTAGTGATGTTTTTTTGCCTAAATTCAATTTGACAGAGTTATATATATCACTTAAGTGAAGTCAATTTCCTTTATCTTTATCTTTAAACTATATACATCTGTAACTAAGCCTAAATAATGAATATTTTAAATGCTTATTCATTTCTTATATCACTTACAAAAACTGTTCAGGTTTCTTTATATACTGGTTTAAAAACAGGTTTGAACGATTGCGTAACAAATATTTTGTGTTCGTTTTTTTGTGTAATTTTTCATAGGATTAATATGTATTTAGCTCTAATGCAGAAGGAAATCAAAAAAATGATATCTACCTATTTTTACAGGCGTAGAATTGAAAGTTTCATCTATTAACCTGAGTTCGATTAATATTTTCTTATCAGAGCGCCTATAAACATTGATATACGACTAAGAGGCTTAAAGGAATAACAGGTTATTTCGAGAGACTTTTAAGGAGAAAAAGCACAGCTTTTGAAGACTAAGCGTAAGCGCAAGGAAGGTCGATTTTTATAGGTGAATTCAACGAAAGCTTTTAAATTAAACATGAAATTCCGTCGTTGTATTTTATTGATTTAACTCGTTAAACCCAATAAAACAAGCCTAGAACTTTCAAATTTATTTTAAATCTGATTGCAAAATATTAATCGAACTCAGGTTATTAAATAACAGAGTTTATGTAAGCCTATTCTTAGCATTTCCTTACAAATTTTGATTACTTCATGTTTTACTTGTTAAAGTTCATTTTGACGCAAGTAAAAACTTTATTCTTTTTGGTCAATAGTTTTTCTACTATTCCCAAACAATCGACAAGTAATAGAAATACATATACATTTTTTTGTGATCTTCTGATTTTTTTTTGGAGAAAACTTAAATTATGATTTTGGACTTTACATAGAAAGAATAATTGTTTTTTCACCAATCTAAATCACCAATTATTCATAAACAATTCAATACTGTGACCTATTACAACTTGGGAGATAAGAGCAAACTTAAAGCCAAAATTTTAATCAAGTTGGATACAATTAATTTCCTTTGTTCTTAATGTTCTTTCGTGAAAACAAGTTAAATATTGTCAACTAATTTTAGAACGAGATAATTGTAAAACTAAAAAAGCAGTAAAAAATAAACTTTTACTACTTTTAATTTAAATAAAGTTATTTATCAAAATGAATAATTAATCAATACTTACAATTTTAATTTCAGTTCTTCTATTTTCTTTATGTTCTTCAGGTGTACAAACAACACCATCTTTACAATCATTTAAAAGTTCAGTTTCACCAAACCATTTACCTTCTATATTCTCACTTTTAACTCCTCTAGATTTTAAATAAGTAACAGCCATCTCAGTTCTCTTTTTAGATAAATTAAGATTATAAGCAGCAGAACCTCTTGCATCTGTATGAGAGTTAAATTCAACTTTCATATTTGGAGTCGACAACAATAAATCAGCAATACGATTTAATTCTAATTTAGATTCTTTATCTAAATTCCATTTATTAAATTCAAAAGAAAGACTTTGCATTGGAATGAAAGCTCCAACTTCCAAAGGAGGTTCAACAACTACAGGAATCTTAGACATAGGTATTAAAACTTTGACTTCATTGTCTTTTGTGCGAGAAGAGAAAAATGAAGATTTATATTCATAACCATCAAATTTTGAAATATATTCGAAATCATTATTACGAATTAATTTAGAGTGGATATGTCCATTTTGATCAGAAGCATACGTTTCAGATATTCCATTTGTTGAATTTCTTAAATTCAAATTAGAATTCGCCAATGGAAGATTTGTTAAACTGTCATATACAAAAAAATCAGCATCTAAAACTTTAGTAATTAATTCAAATACTTTATACGTGGTATCACTAAAAGTTTTTCCAACAGTAGAATAGTATTCTGTAATAGGTAAATATTTTTCGTCATTAACTGCAAATTCATATTGCTTTTCTTTTTCTCCATAAAATTCAACACTTAGAATACTATCAGGATACAAGGTGTCGAATATTACACCAGATTCTTTTATATAAAGAGGTACTTTTTGAATATCAGCAAAAGAAACATTAGGTGATTGAAATTTACCCTTCATTAAAAATACCAACGTTTTTATTTTAAAAGAATAAATATTATCAATAAAATTTTCACGATTAGATGAATATAATCCAACTTTATCAGTTTCATCTAAAATTAATGAAAAATCATCGGAATTCGAATTTAAGTTTGCACCCAAATTTTTTAATGAATTTTGATTTCCTAATTCAGCTGAAAAAATATCCAATCCACCCAAACCAGGGTGACCATTCGAAGAAAAATACAACAAGTTTTGCTTACAATATGGAAACATTTCTTCTTCAGAAGTATTAATTATATTTCCAGCATTTACAGGTGTTGACCAATTTTGACCAATTTTAACAGAATACCAAATATCTGATTTACCATATCCGCCAACCCTATCTGAACTAAACCATAAGGTTTGTAAATCTTTAGACAATGAAGGTTGAGCTGTAAAGAACTCTTCTATATTAAAAGTAAAAGGAGTTTCAATTTGAGTTTTTTCATCATATATAAAAATACCTGTACTTATCAAAGTATCTGATTTTTTTGCTCTAAAATTTTTAGAATAATACCAAATTTTATTAATACTATCATAGCATGCAGTACCTTGGTGTTTTTTCGTACCAGGTATTTGTAATTCATGAACACTACTGTCTTTAGAAAAAAGGTATAAATTTAAATAAGAAGAATTGTCATATTTTGATTTTAATAGAACTATATCTCTAGCTGAAGTAAAAACTATACCATTCGGATGATAAATTGGATTAAAATCGCCAATACCAGAATTAAAAATTGATTTATTAATTTCGTAACCTAAAGTATCTTTTCTTAACTCATCAATAAAATTACCTCCCTGATAATTAGTTAATAATTTTTTTTTAGGATTATCAGAATTTAAAACAATAGAACTGTTTAATATTTCTTTTGCTTTTTCGTATTTACCTAAATGCAAACTTATTTGAAAAAAATAAAAAGCATCATCAAAATTAAACTTATCACTTTGACTAAATTGATTTAAAACATCATATAAAAAGATATAATCATGGCTTTTATCAGCAGAAACTATTGAATGTCTATATACATTTTCGTACTTACCGACACTAATTTTATCTTTAAATATTAACTCTTTATAAATTGGTGTAGATTCGGCAAATCTATATTCTTTAAAATATTGTTCAGCTTGATTTATTTTAAGCTTTTGTGAATTTAATTGAAGAGAGAAACTTATTAATAATATTAATAGAACTAATGCTTTCATCTGTATAAATTTATTATTAGTTAAAAATATCTTGGTGAACCATACGATTTCTTATGGTTATTTATACTGTATGTCAACATAACTTCATGTGAACCACCATTTTTAACAGTAATTAAACCACTTATTGGATAATCAAAAGAATATCCAAACATTATTGATTCTTTTATTTGATAAGCAACATTAACACCTATTGATTCTTTTAAACGATACATTATACCAGCCCAAATTCTTTTATAAAAAAATAAATTTGCATTAATATCTGCAATTATAGGTGCGTTTGCTGCTGCTTTAATCAGTATACTGCTTTTTAAGTCAATTACAGAGTTTATTGGAAATACATAACCTGCAGCCAAAAAATAGTGTCGTTTGATATAATTACTAGATAATAAAACAGAATTATTATACAATCTTGTTTCAAAAAAACGAGGAACACTAAATCCAACATAAAATTTGTCAGAATAATAATAAGCACCTACTCCAGAATTAAAGTTAAATTGTGAAATATTACTCAAAACATCAGTCTCGGTAGGATCCATTGCTAACAATTTATTATAGTCAATTACCATTTGCTGACATCCTAACGATAATCCAAGATTAAGTTTATAATCGTTTTTTAAGTTCAATGTATAAGCATAATCACCATAAATGCTTGTTCTTTCTTTCGCTCCGATTATATCATTACTTATGTGCACCCCAGCTGACATATTTTTAATGAAAAGAGGTGAGTTGAGAGATGCAAATTGACTTTTAGGAGAACCACTAATACCAACCCATTGATTTCTAACAACAGCTGAAGCATTTAAATACCCTCTACTCCCAGCAAAAGCGGGATTGAATTGTAAAGGATTAAACATATATAAACTACTTTGCTCATCTTGTTGAGCAATAGAAGAAAAACCTACCAACAATAAGCATATAACAATTATCCTTATTTTCTTTATATTCATTCGTTTAAATCTTACTCTGTACTTAGACCTCCAAAAATACAAATTAATATTTTATAAAACTTTATATTTTTAAATTAAAGAAAATCTATCTAATTAATTCTATGAAACCTGAAACTGGTTTTTCTCCGTCTAGTTTGTCAATTGTATAGAAATATGTACCACTTGGTAAAAATCCCTTTCCTATTGTAGCTCCTTCATTAGTTTGTCCGCTCCAATCATCCATATATGGTGATGCCATGAACACCAAACTTCCCCATCTATTAAATATTTTTAAATTTGATTTTGTATCTAAATTTAACACCCATGTATCATTTTTACCATTACCATTTGCCGTAATGATTTGAGGGATAGTCGACTCGCATAATTGCTCAACCGATATTGTACTTTTACAACCCACTGAATCTTTAACATTTGCAACAAATTGACCGACACCTATATTTGACAATATATTTGTAGTACTTTGTTGATTATCCCAACTATAATCATATGTTCCTATACCATCTTTTGCTACTACGGTAACTATACCATCTGATTTTCCACAATGTGATTTTACGTGTGAATCAATAGCAAGGGAAATATTACTTAAATTAACTATTACTTCAAATCTTAAAGTACTTTCACACTCACCAATTTTAGTTTGTGTAGCGAAATAATGCATCTTATCAGTTAAAGCATCAGTAGGTAAAAAAGAAGTTCCTCCATTCAATGCGTTATACCAATTTATCATAGTTCCATTAGCATCTAAATCAGAAATTTTCGGAGTAGCGCTCAAACAAAAATACTGTTTAAACTTTCCTGTTGGAACATCTGAAGAAAGCAATGCTGAACCAATGGAAATAGATCCAGTCTGATCTGAACTACAATTAGAAGTATTATCTTTCACTGTAAATTTATACACTGAGGAAGGAGTTAATCCTTTCATTGTAAAAGTTTGACCTGTTGATGAAACATTAATAGCTGAACCAATCGTAGGTGTTGCTATAAGTGTCCAATTTCCGATTGAAGGTAAATTAGTAAATTCAACCATACCCTCAATATTCAAGCAAGTTGGATTAATTACATTATTAACCGATGGGATAGCAGGGTTAGAAATTTTAACATCTATAGCTAGTCTATTTTTACTTTCACATAAACCAACTTTTTGTGTTGCATAATAAGTTCCACTTACCAAAGTAGCATTAGTTGCATATGCTGTTCCTGAAGTTGGTGCATCATACCAAATTAATGATGAACCTGAAGCTGATAAATCAGATACTTTTTTAGTATCAATTAAACAAAATGATTGAGATGTATTTGTCGTAGTTGGTGCTGACGGATCGTTTACTGTTACAAATACTGATAAACGTGTATCACTTTCACATGAACCTACTTTTTGTGTTGCATAGTATGTTCCACTAACTAGAGCAGTTGTTGGATTTAGTGTTGTACTTCCTGATATAGCTGTATTGTACCATAATATGGTTGCGCCAGGTAATACAGTTGCTGATAAATCTGAAACTTTTTTAGTATCAATTGTGCAAAATGATTGAGAAGTTTTTGTTGTTGTTGGTCTATCAGGATCACTTATATCAACCGTTACTGATAAACGTGTATCACTTTCACATGAACCTACTTTTTGTGTTGCATAGTAGGTTCCACTAACTAGAGCGGTTGTAGGATTTAGTGTTGTACTTCCTGATATAGCTGGATTGTACCATAATATGGTTGCGCCAGGTAATACAGTTGCTGATAAATCTGAAACTTTTTTAGTATCAATTGTGCAAAATGATTGTGATGCATTTGTTGTTGTAGGTTTAGCAGGATTATTAACCGTTACTGTTACTTCTAAACGTTCATCACTTTCACATGAACCTACTTTTTGTGTTGCATAGTAAGTTCCACTAACTAGAGCAGTTGTAGGATTTAGTGCTGTACTTCCTGATATAGTTGGATTGTACCACAATATGGTAGCTCCAGGTAATACTATTGCGGATAAATCTGAAACTTTTTTAGTATCAATTGAACAAAATGATTGTGATGCATTTGTTGTTATTGGTTTAGCAGGATCGCTTACATTGACAGTGACTTCTAAACGTTCATCACTTTCACATGATCCAACTGTTTGAGTTGCATAATATGTTCCACTAACTAGAGCAGTTGTTGGATTTAGTGTTGTACTTCCTGATATAGCTGTATTGTACCATGAAATGGTTGCTCCAGGTAATACTGTTGCTGATAAATTTGAAACTTTTTTAGTATCAATTGAGCAAAAAGATTGAGATGTACTTGTTGTTATTGGTTTAGCAGGATCGCTTATATTGACAGTTACTTCTAAACGTTCATCACTTTCACATGATCCAACTGTTTGAGTTGCATAATATGTTCCACTAACTAGAGCAGTTGTTGGATTTAGTGTTGTACTTCCTGATATAGCTAGATTGTACCATAATATGGTTGCGCCAGGTAATACTGTTGCTGATAAATTTGAAACTTTTTTAGTATCAATTGCGCAAAAAGATTGAGATGTACTTGTTGTTGTTGGTTTAGCAGGATCGCTTACATTGACAGTTACTTCTAAACGTTCATCACTTTCACATGATCCAACTATTTGAGTTGCATAATATGTTCCACTAACTAAAGCAGTGGTTGAATTTAATGTTGTACTTCCTGATGTAATTGGATTGTACCATGAGATGTTGGCCCCTGGTAAAATTGTAGCTGATAAATCTGAAACTTTTTTAGCATCAATTGCGCAAAAATCTTGAGTAGCACTTAATGTTGTTGGTTTAGCGGGATCATTAACCGTTACTGTTACCGCTATACTTCTACTACTTTCACATATACCATCTTTTTGTGTTGCATAGTATGTTCCACTAACTATAGCAGTTGTTGGATTTAATGTTGTACTTCCTGATATAACTGGATTGTACCATAAGATGGTTGCCCCCATTAATAATCCACTTGACACTAAATCTGAAACTTTTTTAGTATCAATTGCACAAAAATCTTGAGTTGCAACTGTTGTGAGAGGAGGGGGTGTAGCTTTTATAAACACTTCAACATCTAATCTTATTGGATTCTCACATCCTGATACAGCAGCATAGTAATGTTTTGAATCTTCCACTATATCTGTTGATAGTAAATGAGAACCTCCAGTACTTGTAGCATACCACAATATATTAGAGCCAGAATTAGTTTTTAAATCTGCAACAGTTGGATTTGAAGCTGTACAAAAATTTTGAGGACTATCACCTGTTGGAATAATTAGAGTAGCTGTAACAGTTATAGTTACATCAAATCTTGTTGTACTCTCGCAACCAGGTAAAGCAGTAGTTGTTTGTGTTGCAAAATAATGGTTTCCGTCGATAAGATCTGTTGTTGAAGCTAAAGCTAAACCTCCAGAATTATTAGCATACCACAATACATTTGTTCCTGTTGAAGTTTTTAAATCAGATACCTTATGAGAAGTTGAAGAACAAAATGATTGAGATAATGATCCTGTTGGCGCCAATGGATCCGCAGTTATATTCACCAAAACATCTAATGTACTTGTACTTTCACAAGCTGGAGAACCGGTTGTTTGAGTAGCATAGTAATGTTTTCCATCAACAAGTGCTGTTGTTGAAAGTAATGCTGTATTATTTGGTACTGCTTGTTCATACCATTTTAGTGTTCCTGTAGCATTTGCAACTAAATTAGCAATGGTTGGGAGTTTTGAAGCACAAAATGATTGAGTAGCATCTGTTGATGTTGAAGTTGGTTTTGCAGGATCAGTTAATTCAACTGTTACAGTTAAACGTGAAGTACTTTCACAACCTGAAATAATTTCAGTTTGAGTAGCATAATAATCACCATTTCTTAATTTAACTGATGGAACTAAAGCAGTACCTCCTGGATCTTTATCATACCATTTTATAATACCTGTATAAGTTGCTTTCAAATCAGCAACAGTTGGAGAGCTAGACGCACAAAAAACTTGATGAGCATCAGTTGATGTTGTTAATGTTGGTGCAGGTGGGTTTCCGATTGCTACATCAACAGGTTTAACAATACTACATTTTCCATCATCGCTTTTTATATAATAAATTCCTAAAGTACTAATGGTAGTTGGAGTTAAAATTGGAGTTGTAGCTGTTATATCCGACCAATATGTTATTGTAGTTCCTGAAGGTGAAACTACGTATGTAATTGTAAGATCAACTTTTGTAGGTGAACATACAGGCTCAGGATTTGTAATTGTCAATGTTGGCGGTGTATTTATAGTTACTGTAACAGGTTTAATAGTACTACATTTTCCATCATAGCTTTTTATATAATAAGTATTTGAAGCAGTTATAGCCGTTTGGTTTGTGATTGGAGTTAAAGCTGTAATATCTGACCAATATGTCAATGTCGTGCCTGTTGTTGAAATTACGGATGAGCTTGTAATATCAACTGTTGTAGGTGAACATACAGCTGCTGGAGTTGCTATTGTTAAAGTTGGAGGTGTATTTATAGTTACTACAACAGGCTTAATAACACTACATGCATCATTTTCACTTTTTATGTAATAAGTATTTGATGCAGTTATAGCTGTTTGGTTAGTAATTGCAGTTGTAGCTAAATTATCAGACCAATAACTTAAAGTTGTTCCATTCGTTGAAATTACGGAAGAACTTGTAATATCCACTGTTGTTGGAGAACATACAGCTGCCGGAGTTGTAATTGTTAAAGTTGGAGGATCTAAAACATAGACAGTAACCTCTGTTCGAGAAGTGCTTTCTAGACCACCAGCATTAGTTTGAGATGCATAGTACTTTGTGTTATTTACTAAAACAGTAGTAGAAGGTAATATTGAACCAGCAGTAGCAGCAGTATACCATTTAATAGTTGTACCAGTCATTAATATATCTGCTAATGTTTTAGCAGGTATACTAGCTGAACAAAAATTTTGAATAGCTTTCGTAGTTGTTGGCGGAAGAGGAGGAACTAGTGATGAACAACCTGTTGCAGTAACTGTAAAGGTACAAGTAACTGGAGCGTTTTTACCATCAGAAACAGTCATTGTTACAAGATTTGCACCATTTGACAAACTTGCCCCTGCAGGAGGATATTGAGAAACTGTAAATGAACAATTATCATAAGCTGAAACTTCAGGAGTATAATTCAAAAGTGGACTACAATCTGTTAAAGTTTTATTATTTACACATTTTAAAATTATTGGGGAAGCTGTTTCTGTTGCACACTTAATAGTGCTAGCACAAGAAACAATTGAAACAGATGAAATACAATTTGTAACTGCTGATACTGAAGGAGGAGTTATATTTACAATTGTAGGGGCTACAGAACCTGACACTTCAGGTTTTAAAATTGAAATACCAGAACCATCAGATACGGGTTGACCCGAATTGTTAAACGATAATGCACCTGAAGTATTTACTATATTAACATTATTATTAGACCCAGTACTAATTGTGTTAAATGTTACATCTAATAAATTCAATGTACCCCCTTCTTTATGAATATCCATTGCGGAATTTTTTTTGGCAGAACTATTATTTGCAAACGATACTCTAGTTAGGTTTAAGGTGCCAGATATTTGTCTAATAGCTCCGCCTTGAGGGTCATTTCCTGGCCCTGCACATGTAACTATATCAATAGCACCACCCCCACTAGGCAATGTATTAACACCAATACCAGTACAATTATTAGAGAAAGAACAATCAGTAATATTTACAATCCCTGAAGTTTTAGTAAAAATAGCTCCTCCCCCATTTTCTTTAAAAGGTGAAGTACCTTCAGATTTATTACCTAAAAAACAAGACCCTGTAATTGTAACATTACTAGTATTTTGAATACCTATAGCACCCCCATCAGTTGCTGTATTAGTATCAAAAGTACAATCAGTGATAAAAACATTAGAACCGCCTTGAACATCAATTGCACCTCCTTTACTATTAAGATTGTCTGTATTAAAAAAAATCGAATTAATCACATATAAAGTAGAATTATTAACGGAAACTCCACCACCATAAGGCGCATTAAAACCTGAACATTTAAAAAATAAATTTTTAATAGTTACATTCGAATTTGATACAATATTAATATTCGATAAAACTGAACTACCTGAACCATTACTACCAGAAATTGATATATTCTCAAAAAGAATACCTTGCCCACCGTTAACATCTATTACTTGACCTTTCCCTAGATCTTGACCACCATAATTAATAAATGATAGATTCTTAATAACTATATTACTTACATTTAAACTTGCAAAATAACGAGCCTTATTAGTTGAGAAGATAGTATTAGATATTCCTGCACCTATTATTGTTACACTTTTAGAAATAGTTAATAAATAATCAGAATAACTTCCATTATCAATATAAATCACATCTCCATTTGAAACAAGACTTAAAACAGAAGATAATGTTAATAAAGGTGAACTAGGAACAAGTCCAGTATTAGTAGATTTTCCAATTACGGAACAATATATATCTCCCGAAACACTATTATCATTTACATACCAATTTTTAGCATTGGAAGAAAACGAAAATAAAACCGCTACAAGGAAAAAAACTATTTTTGTGTAACTTTTCATAACAACTATATATTTAAAATTAAAAGGCTTGAACTAAATAAATTTTAACAAATCTATCAAATATAAATTAAAAATACTAATAAAACAAAATCGAAATAACTCAAATTTTGAATGAAGCTTTTTTAAAATAAAATAGTTAACCACTTTTATTAAATAAAAAGCTGTAAAACTGAGTAAATACTTAATTAAAACTTAATAAAAAACACACTAAATATCAACCATTTCTTCTACTATAAAACACTTTTCCAACTCTATTAATATGTTCTATAAGTTGTTGGTTTTTTAATGAAGAAAAATCTTGAAGATCTACTAGGTAGGGAAAATTGCTATTGTTTATTTCTGAAATTATTTGTCCAATAAGTGGTCTTTCGATATTGCTTTCAGTAATTACTAAATCAATATCGCTTCGTTCGTTAAAAGTACCTTTTGCTCTCGAACCATAAACTATTACTTTATTCAAACTATCGTATTTGCTAAATATAGATTTAAGAAGTTGCTCTTCCTCTTCTTTTAATCCAAAATTACTCATTGTTCAGATTTTAAAAGGGAAAGATATAATTCATTTATTGTATTTGCATATTCTTTTTGAATTACAGAAATAACTTTATCAAATGTTTCAAAATCATACGTATGGCTCAACAGATTTCTATCGTCAATCATTTTTAACCAAACATCCACCTTATCAATATACTTTGCTTTATAAGCTTCTTTAACTACAACTTTTGGAGAAATTTTATCTAAAATCAATCCATCAAATTCCATTTTATCTTTCAAAGTTTTCCAAGCCAATTCCAATGTGAATTCAAACCGTTGAATAATACCTTCTTTTTCTAAAAGAGATAATTCATCCAATTTTAAAGATTGAACTTCTTTTAATAAAAGTGCTGATTTCGTGAAATTTTGAAATCTTTGTTTCCATCTTATTTCTTGCTCCATTTTATAGTATTTTTTAGGTGTTAGAGGACTGATTTGATTATAGTTATTGATCTAATTACCGAAAGTCATTAAATAGGATTTTAAAAACTCATTTAAATCGCCATCTAAAACGGCATCTACGTTTCCTGTTTCGTGACCAGTTCTTACATCTTTTATTAATTTATAAGGATGCAAAACATAATTTCTAATTTGAGAACCCCATTCAATTTTTTTCTTACCTGCTTCAATTTCACTTCTTTTTTCCATTCTTGCACGGTATTCTAATTCATACAATTGAGACTTTAATAATTGCATTGCTTTTTCTTTGTTCCCTAATTGAGAACGAGATTCTGAATTTTCAATAATAATTCCAGATGGGCCGTGTTTCAAACGAACAGCAGTCTCGACTTTATTTACATTTTGACCTCCTGCTCCACCCGAACGAAAAGTATCCCATGTAATATCAGCAGGATTTACGTGAATTTCAATCGTATCATCCACCAAAGGATAAACATAAACAGAAGCAAATGAAGTATGACGTTTTGCATTAGAATCAAATGGAGAAATACGCACCAAACGATGCACACCGTTTTCACCTTTCAAATAACCAAATCCAAATTCACCTTCAAATTCCAATGTAACTGTTTTAATTCCAGCTACATCCCCTTCTTGGTAATTTAATTCTTTAATTTTATAACCGTTCTTTTGTCCCCACATCATATACATACGTGTAAGAATTGAGGCCCAATCGCAACTTTCTGTCCCGCCTGCGCCTGCTGTAATTTGCAAAACAGCACTTAATGCATCTTCTTCTCCTGACAACATGTTTTTTAATTCAAGAGCATCAACCTCTTCTACCAAAGTTATATAAAGAACTTTCAACTCATCATCATCTCCATCACCATCTTTTGCAAAATCATTTAAAACCTCCAAATCTTCGTAAGAACCTTTTAAAGTATCAAAAGTGGAAACCCAATATTTTAAACTACGAATAGCCTTCATTTGGATTTCTGCTTTTTTCGGGTCATCCCAAAAGCCAGGATCTTGAGTTTTTAATTCTTCCTCGGCTAGTTGCATTTTTTTTTCCTTAATCTTAAGGTACTCTTCAATAGCATCAATTCGATTACTTACTTCTTTTAATTGTTCTGGCTTTATCATGATAGCACAAAGCTAATTAAAAGAATTTTTATAAACATTAGATTTTTAGACATTAGACATCTTGCTACCATTTTTTTAAAAAAACATCAAAATTTAGATCCCTAAAACATGAAATAATAATAATATCTTTTTACAGGCTTAAAATAGACTAAAAAAAATTATACATTTGTATAAAAATTAATAGAAAATGAGTATTCCAACAAATCTTAAGTACACAAAAGATCACGAATGGGTGAGCATTGATGGCGATGTAGCTACAATCGGAATTACAGATTTCGCTCAAGGAGAATTGGGTGATATCGTTTACGTAGAAATCGAAACGGAAGGTGAAACACTAAATGCTGAAGAAGTTTTTGGTTCGGTTGAGGCTGTAAAAACTGTATCTGACTTATTTTTACCATTGACAGGTGAAATAATTGAGTTTAATTCAGAATTGGAAGCTAATCCAGAATTTGTAAACACTGATCCATATGGTAAAGGTTGGATGGTGAAAGTTAAAATTCAAGATACTGCAGAAGTTGCTAATTTATTGGACGCTGATGCTTATGAAGCTTTAGTTGGTTAATTAATTGAGATTGAAACTTAGGTTGAGATTGAGTTAATGATTGAGGCTTAGATTTAGGTTGAGATAATAAAAATATATTTTAAGGTTCTGTAAATTTTACAGGACCTTTTTTTATGACATTATCACTCAATCTAATTCTTAACCTAAATGTTAATTTAAAAAATTAACCTTAAAAATATTCTAGTAATATTTATTTAATTTAATCTACCTATCATTTTCCTTTTGTACTTTTAACGCCGTTATAATAAAATAATCAGTATGTCAGGTTTTAATGCTCAAAAATTAAGCGCAGCAGGTGTTTTAATTACTATAGGAATTGTATTTGGAGATATCGGTACTTCGCCTTTGTATGTATTTGATGCTATCACTAACGGAAATTACAATAGAGACTTAATACTCGGCGGACTTTCTGCTGTAATTTGGACATTAATTTTACTAGCTACCATAAAGTACATTTACCTTGCATTAAATGCTGATAACAAAGGTGAAGGTGGAATCTTTGCTCTATTTGCACTTTTAAAAGATAAGAAATTAAAATGGATAATTTTTCCTGCCTTGATAGGATGTGCAACATTATTAGCCGATGGATTTATCACTCCTGCTATTTCTATTTCATCAGCTGTTGAAGGTATTAAATCTATTTACCCTGAATTACCTACAATTCCAATAGTTTCTGGAATTGTTGTTGCTTTGTTTCTTATTCAACAATTTGGAACGGCTTCAATCGGAAAAATTTTTGGGCCTATTATGATTATCTGGTTTGTATTATTAGGTTATCTTGGATTAATAAATATTTCAAACGATACTTCAGTACTTAAAGCATTTAATCCATATTACATCTTTAATATGATTGCAAATGTAAAAGGTGGTTTTTGGGTATTGGGTGCTGTTTTTTTATGCACCACTGGAGCAGAAGCTTTGTATTCGGATTTGGGTCACTGTGGCAAGAAAAACATTCGTGTTAGTTGGGCGTTTATGAGTATTGTAATTGTAATCAATTATCTTGGTCAAGCTGCACTTTGTTTATCTCCAGGCTTTAAATTAGAAAACAATAAGACTGTATTTTACAGTATGGTACCTGAAAACATTCTACCACTTGTAATTGCGATTGCTACAGCAGCTACAATTATTGCTTCACAAGCCCTTATTACAGGTGTATTCACATTGATGAATGAAGCAATAAAGTTAAAACTATGGACAAATTTAAAAGTAAAATACCCAACCGATCATAGCGGTCATATTTATATCCCTTTTATCAATTGGTTCCTGATGGCTGGGTGTTTATTGGTTATTTACATATTCAGAAATGCTAAAGCAATGGAAGCGTCGTATGGACTAGCAATAACTATAAATATGGTTATGACTTCGATGCTTTTAGGTGTCTTATTAATAATGAGAAAACCTAAATTAAAATA
>CANCQX010000028.1 GCA_947380375.1 Flavobacteriales bacterium | reverse complement strand
TTAACTAATTTATTTGGGTAAACAATATATTCATATTTTGATGAATAAGTGTTGCTAAAATATTCCCAAACACTGTGATAGTAACCTATTGCATATCTTCCTTTTTTAGGGTTGAATAATTTATATTCATTGCATGCTTTTTGTTTTTTTAACATATCAGAAGTTAATACAGGTTTTTTCCAATTTGAGGTTCTTTCACTAACATTAAAGCATGAAGAAAAAATGTAGACTTTATAAAGTCTTACATCTTTTACTACTCCTAAATTATATAAGTTATTTATAGCTATATCTCCTGCTCTATGTGCATCTGATTGAGAATAAATATTACAATTTTCACCCGAACGTGAATAATCTGAATTTCCGCTTATTAGTTTATGAGAAATATTTGGATATTGATTTTGAAAGTATAGAATTACATTTTTAAATCTAATAATCATGTTTTTTAATCCCATAGATTCATCAAAACCCTTTCCATTGTTTGCAATATATACTCTATGTACGCCTAATTTTTTACATGCGGCAATAAATTCGTTATTTCTTGCATTAAAAAAATCTTCTAGAGATAGATTAAAATGATGAAAGGTTTTGTGATTAGAGCATTTTTCTTTTCCATTTAAAATATTAATTGCACCTGAACTTAATCCATTTGTAAAAAGCACCACATAAACTGGCCTACCAATTCGAACATGTTCTGCAATTGAAGCTCCCATACCTATGGTTTCATCATCTTGATGAGGAGAGTAGAAAATTGCAGGAGGAATAATATCGGGGTCGGGTTGTTTTTTAGAACTCCAGACTAAAAATGGGGATATATTTTCGTTATTAAATTTATAGTGTTTTTCAATTTCACTTTTAATTGTTTTGATAAATATAGGTTTGTGTTTAACTATTTTGTTTTTACAACTATACGATATAATCAATATTATTATTATATATAAGTATCTTATCATTTGTATTCGTATATATACTTTTTCAATTAAATGATATTAAATAGAATTTAATAACTAATAAATTCAAGAAATAAGTTTAACTTTTTGGATATTTATTTTTCCTTGACAAATATAGGTTTTTCATTTTCATTTTTGTTACAAAGTTTTTTATTAATTTTATACCTACGATTAAAGTCAAAATACCTGTATCTTTTTATTGTTATATCCTTATTTAATGATATTTAATTCATTATTTAATTTAGATTTTCAAAGACAATGTTGAATATTTTTCATGGTTTTTTGGAATTGAATTTTATAGGTTAACTTTAAAATTGATTTAAAAACAATTTATGAAAAAATCAAATAATAATATTTAATTTCACATCTTATTGAATTTTAAAATGTTAAATAAAAAGAAAGTAATATTAGTATTGGCGCCTCATACAGATGATGGAGAATTTGGTTGTGGTGGTACAATATCAAAATTTATAGATGAAGGGCATGATGTATATTATGCAGCATTTTCTGCATGCCAACAATCTGTTTTACCCCAATTTCCTTCAGACATATTAATCACTGAGGTCAAGGAAGCAACGCGTATTTTGGGTATTAAACCATCTAATTTGATTTTATTTGATTATGATGTTCGAACATTCGGTTATCAAAGACAAGATATTTTAGATGATTTAATAAAGTTGAGGTCAGATATAAATCCCGATTTAATTTTTATGCCTACAATAACGGATGTACATCAAGACCATCATACTATTGCTGAAGAGGGTATGAGAGCTTTTAAGTTTAAGAGTATACTATCTTACGAACTTCCTTGGAATAATTTTTCATTTTCAACTTCTAGCTTTGTTCATTTAGATGAAAAAAATATACAAACGAAAGTAAATGCACTTCAAGCATATCTATCTCAGGCTCATAGACCATATTCAGATGAAGATTTTATTAGGTCATTAGCGAGAACGAGAGGTGTTCAAATCGGTACTAAATATGCTGAGGCTTTTGAATTAGTTAGATGGATAATTGATTAACTATGAGGGTTATAGATGTTATAGAGTTTTTAAAAACTAACTCTTTTACTATTTTAAATGAGGAATCAATTTTAGAAGTTCGAAGTATTGAGGATTCATCATTCAACAAATCAAGTTTAGGTTGGTGTTCTACTAAGAACATAGATTTACTTTTAAAATTGAATTCAGGAACGGTACTTATGTCATCTGAATTAGCTGAAGAATATCTTAAAATAAAATCAACTTTTCTTTTTAATACAATAATCGTAATAAATCCACGAAAATCTTTTGCTGAAGTTGTTCGGTATTTTTTTATGGAGAAGATGGAATGGTTGGGTGTTCATTCTTCAGCAATTATTCATCCAACTGTAGAATTTGATAAAAGTTTAATAACAATAGAACCTAATGTAGTTATTGAGAAAAATGTAATAATAGGTAAAAGAGTTTTTATTGGTGCTAATTCCGTAATTAAGTCCGGAACTCTAATTCACGAAGATGTTAAAATAGGTTCAAATAATACTATAGGAGGAGTTGGTTTTGGTTACGAGCCAAACGAGGATGGAGACTATGAATTAATTCCACATTTAGGTAATGTTGTTTTGAATGAAAAAGTTGAAATAGGTAATAATACTTGTATCGATAGAGCTGTATTAGGATCTACCATTCTAGAGAATAATGTCAAGGTTGATAATCTTGTACATATTGCTCATGGAGTTAAAATTGGAGCGAATAGTCTAGTGATTGCTCATGCAATGATCGCAGGAAGTGTTCAGATAGGAAAGAACACTTGGGTTTCACCTTGTGCTTCAATTAAGCAAAAACTCAAAATTGGAGATAATGTTATAATCGGAATGGGCAGTGTAGTTTTAAAAAATGTTGAAAATGGAGATGTAGTAGCTGGAGTTCCTTCAAAAAAATTAATTAAATGATAATTTCAGTTATAATACCATGTCGGAATGAAGTTAATTTTATTGAGGAATGTATAAATGCTATTTATTCAAATAAGTTTCCAAATACATATGAATTGAGTGTTGTTATTGTAGATGGAATGAGTGAAGATGGAACTCGAGAGAAAATCCAAGAATTGATTTATAAATACCCTAATCTCTATTTAGTTAATAATGTATTACAATTAACTCCATTTGCTTTTAATTTGGGTGTTAAATTTAAAAATGCGGATTTTTACCAAATTGTAGGTGTTCGGCAAATTTTAGATTCCAATTATTTAATGAAATGTATTTCAATTTTTAAAAATAAATCTGAGGTTTGGTGTGTTGGAGGATTAGTAAAAAATGTGTATGTAAATAAAACCGGTGAAATTATTTCAAAAGCAATGTCAACTTCTTTTGGAATGGGTTTAGGCAATTTTAGAACTATTTTAACTTCAACTTATACTGATACTGTAGGAACACCCATGTATCCATCATGGGTATTTGAAAAAATAGGATATTTTGACGAAGAATTAATTAGAAATCAGGATGATGATTTTAATTTTCGAGTTACACAAGCAGGAGGTAAGATTTGGTTTGAATCAGGCATATCCTTAAAATACTATGTTAGGGGAGATTTTAAAGGATTGTTTAAACAATTTTTTCAATATGGTTATTGGAAGGTTTTTGTGAATAAAAAGCACAGAGCAGTTACTACAATTCGGCAATTAGTTCCTCCTTTGTTTGTTTTGTATTTGTTTTCTTTACCTTTTGCATTTATAATAAATAATTTAGTTGGACTTTTACTTTCATCAGGATTGATATTCTATATTTTGTTAGCATGTGTATTTGCTTTTAAAAAATCTATTGGAATAAAGGAATTTTTTGGTATTTTTAAAGTCTTTCCAATTTTACATTTTAGTTATGGTTTAGGTTATTTACAAGGATTAATTCATTTTATTATTTTAGGAAAAAAACCTTCTAATAAACAAAAAAGTTTATCAAGATAATTAATCGTTAATTATTAGAAATATGTTCCCATTTTCACTTTCAAGAATAGATCTAAAAATAATTGATAAAGATAAATCAATGTTAAAGTTTTTTAAAAATAAGATTGTAGAATTTTGCCGAAATATTTATGAAATGGTAAAGTGTTATTTGTTTGATAATCAGTCTTTTTTTTACAATTTAAATCTATCTTGTGTTGAAAAGGGTTTTTGATATAATTGTATCAGGGTTAATATTACTTTGTTTTTTGCCGTTAGGTTTACTATTTTCTTTATTAATTGCTTTTGAAAGTAGAGGTGGAGTCTTTTATAGACAAGTAAGAATTGGTAAGAATAATGTACCATTTAAATTATTTAAATTCAGATCAATGAGTTTAGATGCCGATAAAAGTGGGAAATTAACTGTTGGTAAGAGAGATTCTAGAATAACTAAAGTTGGTTATTTTTTAAGGAAGTATAAATTAGATGAATTCCCTCAATTTATTAATGTTCTTATTGGTCAAATGAGTATTGTAGGACCTAGACCTGAAGTTAAAGAATATGTAGATTTATATAACGAAGAACAACTTAAAATTTTGGAAGTAAAACCAGGAATTACTGATTATGCATCTTTAGAATATTTTGAAGAAAATGAATTATTAGGTCGTTCTGAAAACCCTCAAGAAACTTATATAAATGAAATAATGCCTGCTAAGTTAGAGTTAAATAAAAAATATCTATTAAATCCAACTATATCTCATGATGTTTCTATTATGTGGAAAACGTTTTTGAAAATGGTTCAGTAATTTATTAATTTTAATTAATGAAAAAATATAGATTTATATTATTAGTTCTGCCTCCAATTTTATTTATTATATACTATTTATGGCCAATTGATAAGGATACTATTAAAATTTTATTTATTGGTAATAGTTATACTTATCGAAATGATATGCCTTCAATTTTTGAAAATATAGCTATTTCAAAAGGTAAGAAAGTTTACGTTCAAGATTGTACATTAGGGAAAGCAACTTTATTTATTCAATCGAGAAGGTTTGAGGTTAAGAATGCTATTTCAAAGGAAAATTGGGATTTTATTATAATTCAAGGGTCTAGTAGAGATTTTGTTAAAGCTCCATCAATTATTAAAAATAAAACAAAGCCTGCTTTAGAGAAAATAATTAAATCGATTCAAAATAATAACCCAACTACTAAAATGTTATTTTACATGACATGGGGTTATAGAAATGGTTTTAAACCAATTGATGAAGTGAATACTTTTGATAAAATGTCTAATTTGATTGAAAAGAGATATTTAAGTTTGTATAAAACATATGATATTGGTGTCGTACCTGTAGGAATGGCTTGGAAAGATGTTAGAAAAAAACGAAGTGAGGTTATTTTATACGTGAAAGATGGGGCACACCCAAGTTTAAAAGGCTCTTATTTAGCGGCAAGTTGCTTTTATTCTGCAATTTTCAATGAAAGTTCGGTTGGCTCAAGTTATTATGGGAAATTAGGACCTAAAATATGTTATTTTTTACAATCAATTGCTAGTAAAAATGTACTTTATCACAAAGTGAGGTATGGATTAAATAGGCACATTGTATTGAAAAATAAAAAGTATTAATGAATTAGAAACGCTAGAATACAACCTATTAGAATACTAGTCAGCTTAAGGATGTTGAATTTGTGGTTTTCACTAGTTTCAAAAATAATAGTAGTTGAAATATGTAAAAACATCCCAACTACAACTGCTAAAATCATATTAAAGTCGATAAAATGAGTCGCTGTTGATGAAATTAATCCTAATAGTAAACCTAATGGTGTCATAATTGCAAAACCTAGAAGTATTATCCATGATTTTAACTTTGTAATATTAGTATTTATTAATAATGTCATTAAGGCAACTGCAACGGGTAATTGATGAAATAAAATTCCAAATAATAATGAATTTCCATCGTGAACATGAGTACTTCCGTGACTTACATATTGGTTACCTAAAGGGATTCCTTCTAAAAATGAATGGACTGATAGTGAAATAAATAGACCCCAGGGCATTTTTTGTCCTTTGTGAACATGAACGTGCCCATGCTCAATACCACCAGAGAAAAATTCTAATGAAAGTTGTACTAAAAAGCCTATTAAAATATATATACCTATGTTTTTTGTTGAAGAAGCATATAGTTCAGGAACAAAATGTATAAATGCAATTGAAAGTAAAAAGCCCCCGCTAAATGAAAGCATTAATTTAATAAATTTCTTTTTATTTGACGCATGAAGGTAAGTTACAATTAGACCTCCTAAAACGACAGCTATTATTAAACTTAAAATAACTATGATTTGTTCCATTAATTTTTAGTTGCAATTATTATTAATCGATCTGAATTTTTAGGGTCAAAAGGATTTAAGTGAAAATCTCCAAAAGTATGATTGATTTGAAAATTATTTTTTAATAATAAATCTTCAAAGTCATTTAATTTTAATGCTTGAACGCGTTCAGTAAAACAAAATTCAGAGTTGTTATCATTAAATTTTATTTTTTTGAAAATATGTTGCCCATTATATTCTCTTGTAATATTAAAGTTAATACCATCTTCTATTTTTAGTTCGCTTGAGACTAGATTTAATATTGTTTTTTCACTATTCATAAAATCTAAAACAAAAGTTCCCTTATCTTCTAGCATTTCATGAATAGCAATAATTACTCTTTCATTGTCTGAAAAATTATCAAAATAACCAAAACTTGTGAATAGATTGAAAATGACATGAAATGATTTATCGGAAATTATTTTTCTCATGTCATGAGTGTGAAATTTTAAAGTTTCAGTTTCATTTTTTTTTGCAAATTCTATGCTATTTTGAGACAAATCCACACCTAAGACATTTAATCCTAATTCATTAAGTGTTATCGAATGACGTCCTTTACCACATGCTAAATCTAAAACGTTAGTATTTTTTTTTAATTTTAAAAACTGAACTAAATTAGTAACAAAAGATTTTGCTTCTTCGTCATTTCTATTTTTGTAAAGCGAATGATAGTAAGACGTGTCAAACCAAGATTCAAACCATTCTTTTGATTTCATACTTACAAATATACAGTTATTGAGTGGTAATTTTTCTCAAATCTTTAATCTATTTTCTTCATTGCATTTTAAAATAAAAGACTATATTTGCTAAATTAAGTATTATATCGATATTATGTCATTAAAAAAGATTTACAGTTTATATAGGACTATGGAAGAAGAGAATATAATTTTCTCTTTTAATGGTGTTGTAACGGCTGATTTTTTAACTGTGATTTTAGATATAATGGAAACTAAAATGAGTTATTTATCTGAAACATCAAAAACCAAAAAAAAGGTTTTTAACATTTTAGTTGAGTGTCTTCAAAATCTTTACCATCATATTGATGATGAGAATGACTTAAAAAGAGATTTAAAGAAATCTAAATCATCTATAGTTATGGTTAAACACGATCAAGAAAGTTATTATGTTCAAACGGGTAATTATATTGATAAAAGTGTTGTAAGCGAGTTAGATGAACGCTTAATTAAGATAAATGGTTTAGATAAGGAAGGTTTAAGAGAGTATTACAGAGAAACTCTTGATAACGGCGCGGTTTCTTCAAAAGGTACTGCTGGTTTAGGAATGATAGATATTGCTCGTAAATCAGGGAATAAACTAGAATATGAATTTCTTGAAATAGATGAAGAATTTAGTTTTTTTAGTTTAAATGTTAAAATAGATTAATTAACAAATAAAAATATGAATATGGAAAATATTCTTCGTGAAGGTTCTGCTAAAACACCTTCTGTAAGTTTTGATAGTCAGTCTGGTATATTAGAATTGAAAGGTCGTTCAATTCCTGAAAATTCATTAGAGTTTTATAAACCATTAAATGATTGGATTGATCTTTATGGACAAACACCTTGTGATCAAACTATTGTTGACATTAAATTAGAATATTTTAATACTTCATCATCTAAATGTATTCTTGACTTATTTAAAAAGTTAGAACGAATTAATCTTAAAGGTATTCCCGTAAGTGTTAATTGGTATTTTGAACAAGATGATGAGGATATGGAAGAAGCTGGTGAAGATTATCAGGCAATTTTAAAACTTCCATTTAAAATGATTGAAGTAGATGAAATTTAATCTATAAGGTTGATAAAAATTGGAATAACTGGTGGTATTGGTTCTGGAAAAACGTTAATTTCTTCAGTAATTGAACATATTGGTTATGATGTTTTTTATTCAGATATTGAAGCAAAAATTATTTTAGAAAAAGACCAAAATGTAAAATCAGAGATGGTACAACTTTTTGGAAAGGATATCTATATTCTTAATAAATTAAATAGACCACTACTTTCAAATATTTTATTTTCTAATAAATCACTTATTGAAAAAGTAAATTCTATTGTTCATCCAATAGTTCGTTTAAAATTTGATGAATGGTCTAAATCAAAAAAAACACCAATTGTTTTTAATGAAGCGGCAATATTATTTGAGACAGAAGCTTATAAAAATTTTGACGCGTCGATTTTAGTTGTTGCACCTCAAGAAGTTCGACTAAAAAGAGTAATGTTGCGAGATGGTTTATTGAAAGAGCAAATTATTTCTCGAATAAATAATCAATGGTTGGATGAGGATAAAATAAATTTAGCTACCTATGTTATTTCAAACAATGGAACAGACCCTCTTTTAAATCAGATTGAAAATGTAATAGATCAATTATTAATAATTTCAAATTAAGATAGTAAAATATAGAAAAATTAATCTAATTCTTCAAAATCATCAAAATCATTATTTTCTTTCTTATCATTTTGATCGTATTGATTTTTCGGTTCATAAAATGCTTTTCCAGAAATTAATTGTGAAAATCCATTTATCATTTTAATAAACATATTAAGCACAAAAATAAAACCTATAACTTTAAAAATAAATCCAAAAACTGGAGTGTCTTCTATGTTTAGGATACTTTCATAAAACCATTCTGAAATTCGGTTTTTTGCATATTGTGGAAAAAAAATGAATCCAATAAAAACTGTTATTGACATTACAATAACTACTATTTCTGCTTTTAAATCAAATTTTGATTCTTTTTTTGGAAAACCATTCTTGACTATTTGAAATAGTATTGTTTTGTTTTGTTGATTTTGTAATTTACCTACAAAATAAGTAAGTAGAATTAATGCTGTAATTATTAATTGATTGATATTTAATTCGTTGTGAGATCCAAATATAAAAATTACATCAACCAAAATAAAGTATTGAATCATTTTTAATATGTAATCTTCTAAAATACTTATTGGACTTGTAGCTTTAAGTATATTATATCCGATTTTAATAATTCCCCATAGAAATCCGAAAATTGCAAAAACTACCCCTAATCGAAAAATAAAATTTATTAATTCCACGTATATAATTTTAAAAAGCTAAAAGTAGTTTAAAAGATAATAATTTTGTTATAAATTGAGTTTTAAATTTTAAAAAAAATAGATACTTTTTATCTTTAAAATTTATCCTAAAAATGAGTATATTTGAGATTAAAATAAAAAATAGTATGTTTTCAAAAATATTTTTCTCGTTTGTTTTTATTGTTTCATTTATATTTTCTTCAATTGCTGAAGAAGGTATGCTTATTCCTTCTGTAATAACTGCTTTTGAGTCGGAAATGCAGGCAATGGGGATGAAATTATCCGCAAAGGATATTTATGACGCTAATCATTCGAGTATTAAAGATGCAATTATTCATTTTGGAGGAGGGTGTACTGCTGAATTAGTTTCAGGTCAAGGTTTATTATTAACAAATCATCATTGTGGGTATTCTCAAATTCAATCTCATTCTTCACTTGAAAAAGATTATTTAAAGTTTGGTTTTTGGGCTAAAAATAAAACAGAAGAATTACCTAATTCTGGTTTAACTGCAACAAGAATGGTTCGAATTGATGATGTTACTTCATCTGTTTTTTTTGGAATAAATTCAACTGATGATGTCTCTAAACGTGCTTCAGTAATGAAAAAAAATATTGAGCAGATTTTGAAAGATGCTAAAATGGGTAATCATTATGATGCTGAAGTTAAGCCATTTAATTATGGTAATGATTTTTATTTATTAGTAAAGGAGACATTTAAAGATGTTAGACTAGTAGGTACTCCTCCAAATTCGATAGGTAAATTCGGAGGGGATACTGATAATTGGGTATGGCCTAGACATACAGGAGATTTTTCTGTTTTTAGAATTTATTCAGGAATTGATAATAAACCAGCAGAGTATTCAGTTAATAATATTCCTTATACACCAATTCATTTTTTACCTATTTCATTTGGAGGTAGAAAGATGGGGGATTTTACAATGGTTTATGGTTTTCCAGGTACAACTGAACAACATTTAGTTTCTTCTCAAATTAAATACATTATTGAGAAAGAACGACCAGCTAGGATTTTAATGCGAGAGAAATCTCTATCAGTTATAAATGCAGCTATGCGTTCATCAGATGAGGTTAGAATAAAATATTCAGCGAAACAGGCTAGTATAGCAAACGCATATAAAAAATGGATTGGTCAAGTTGGTGGACTTAAAGAATTAGGAGCCGTTAATGTTAAAAAGAAATATGAAGACGATTATATTGCTAAAGCAAATTCAAATCAAGAATGGAAGTTGAAATATGGTCAAGTAATTTCATCAATGAATCAGTTAGTTGAAGAAAATAGTTTGTCAGATTTTCAGTATAGTATGGGAGTTGAATATTTATATGTTGGTCCTGAGTTATTTGACTTAGCGGAGGCTATAAATGATTTAGAAGCAAATTATAATCAATTGGTTGAGAAAAAAGAATTGCAAACAAAATTAGATGCTTTAAAAAAGGGAGCTGAAGGATTTTTTAAAAATTACGATGCTAAAGTAGATAAAGGAATTTTTGAATTGCTGACAGATGAATATTTGAAACAAACTAATCCAACTAGTTACTCAAATTACTCATCAAAAACATTAACAGATTTAATTTATAACACTTCTATTTTGACTAATAAAGAGCGTTATTTATCTTTTCTGACAAATTTTAAAAAGAAATCACTTAAAAAATTAGAAAAAGATCTAGGATATTCACATTGGAAAAAAATGGTTGTAAATTTTCAGGATGATGTCTTACCAAAAGCAAGGGTTTTTAATGGTAAAATGAATGATCTTTTGAAAATATATGTAGAAGGAAAAATGGTTATGTTTCCAGGAGCCCAACATTGGCCAGATGCAAATAGCACACTGAGAATTACTTATGGTAAATTGGAAGGCTCAGCTCCTGCTGACGGAATGACATATACTGATCATACTACTACAAAAGGAATACTTCAAAAATATAATTCTGGAAATTTTGATTTTGATTTATTACCAGGTTTAAAAGATATGTATGAGAAAAAAGATTTTGGCGATTATGCCCAAGATGGTGAATTATGGGTTTGTTTTACAGGGTCAAATCATACAACTGGTGGGAATTCAGGATCACCTGTAATAGATGCTAATGGATATTTAATGGGATTAAATTTTGATAGAACTTGGGAAAGTACTATGAGTGATTATATGTTTGATCCGAGTCGTTGTAGAAATGTTGTTGTTGATATTCGTTATGTTTTATGGGTAATGGATAAATATTCAGGTGCAAAACATTTAGTTGATGAAATGAAATTAATGAGATAGTTTTATTTCTTTATTAAATATTCTTGTTCTTTTTGACCTGGAGTTGGAATTAATTCTGAATTTGTTTCTAAAAATGCAATATCCATTATCGTTGAATATCCTGCTCTAGATATTATTTTTTGAGCTTTTAAAATGATTGAGTCAATTTGTTTCCAATCATTTGATTCTATAATTTCTATTGTTTCACTTTTATTTTCAAGTGTATATTTTATAGGGACAATAAACACAGTTTTATCAATTTTAGTTTGGGCTATTTTAAGTTGTGAATTGAAAAAAAGTTCTGCGTAAGGCTCAGGACCACTAATTATTACAACTGTTGGGATTGTTTTTTCTTCTTTTGTATAGAGTGAAAACCTAGATTGAATTCCAATGTATTCACTTTTTTTGAAGGGATTATTTCTACTTAAATTCCCTGTATATTTAGAATCAGGTTTATCTAAAATCCATACAAAATTAAATTTACGAATCAATTTTTTATGGATATTATCAATCCATTTCATATACCAAGAAACAGGTAAGTTAATCTGATGAGTTAGAAAAATTGAATAACAGTTTTTTGAAATAAAACTATATCGATGATCTGAAATGATAATATCTACTGCATATTTTGCGGTAATTTTTTCAACTTCTTTTTTTTCATCTTTAAATCTTTTATAAAGCTGTATGAAATTGAAAGTAAGATCACATTCAAAATTGCCAGTACCTTTAAATTTAAAAGGAAAATCTTTATGTTCAATATAGATTAAATTCGTAAAATAATTTCTATAAATTTTTTCTTGTTTATCAGAACAAGCAATAATTAATTTGTTGTTTTGTTCAATTAATTGGTTCATAATCGGTATGCAGCGTGATACATGTCCCATTCCCCAATTCAAAGCTGAAAGTAGGATTGTTTTATTTTTTATTTCATCAGGCTTCATTAATAAGTCCTAAGTCAATATTATTACCACATTTAAAATCTCCCTTGGGACAAGTTTTATAACCATGTAATCCACAAGGCCTACAATCTAGAGGTTCTTTTACTTCAAGCACTTTAAAATTGTCTGAAAGCGGACCGAAACCGAAATTTGTGACTGTGGAACAAAAAAACGCAGTTACAGGAGCATTCATAGCCGAAGCAATATGTAAAGGACCTGAATCATTAACAAAATTTCTTTCAGCTTTAGACATTAATGCGGCTGATTCCAATAAATTTAATTGGCCCGCTAGATTAATACTTGTTTTCGCTTTTGTTTCAGAAATAATTTCTTCGCAAAATGCTTGATCTCCCTTTCCGCCTAATATATAAACAGTTCCAATTTGATTATAAAAATCAATTAATTGAACCCATTTTTCTTTTGGTAATTGTTTTGTTTGCCAAACAGAAGCAGGGGCCATACAATAATAGGGTGGATTCATTATTTGGGAAACTATATCATAATCTTCTTCAGAAGGAAAAAGTTCGGGTCTTCTTTTGTTAACTGCACCAAATTCTTTTATGATACTAAGATTTCTTTCAACTTCGTGTTTATTTGTTCCGATTGAATGACCAAATTTTTTAGTATATAAAAACGAAAAAGGGTTCTTTTTGAATCCATATATTTTTTTTGAACCTGATAATGATGCAATAATTCCAGAGCTTCCAAAACGATGTAAATTGATTACTAAATCATATTTTTCGTGTCTAAATTGCTTGATTAAATCCAAGATAGATTTGAACTTGTTTTTTGATTTATCAAAAGGTATAACGGATCTTAAATTAGGGTTATTAGCCAATAAACTTTCATTCCCCTTTCTTAATAAGAAATCAATTTCAGCAATTGGGTAAATTCTTTTTAATTCAGCAATAACAGGTGTAGCTAAAATAACATCTCCCAAAAATGCGGTTTGAATTATGAGTATTTTTTTCACTTCAATAAATTTATATGACCTCGTTTAATAATTTCAATTCCGTTTCCATCGTTTATTTTTAATAAGAATACGTATGAACCAGGTTCAGCCATTTTTCCAGTTGATTTTATTGATCCATTCCAACCAATTTCATAGTCATTTGTTTCAAAAAGAATATGTTCCCATCTATCAAAAATTGTAAGATGATAGTTTGAATTGTTAAAACGAGTTACTTGTGGTAGGAAAGTTTCATTTATTCTGTCTCCGTTTGGAGTAAATGTATTAGGAATAAATACTATTGGCTCTAAAATTGGGCAACTACTATTCGATTGACTTGCCTCATGTAAACCATATTTATTGATACCTTCATAGGCTTCTACATAATAACAAGTTTTTCCAGAATAATCCAATTTATCGATTACATCTTCATAAAAATACTGTGAATTTGATAAATTAGCTAGAGGTTCGGGACTAAAAATCCCATCATAACCTCGATAGATTTTATAACCTAAAGTTGATCCATTGAAGGTTTCATATTTTGACCAATTCAGGTAATGTTTCATTTCATTTTCATTTGTCTGAATATTTAATACTATCGTTTTTGTAGTATTAGAAATTGCTCCAAGATTATCACAACTATCTAATACCACCACTCTATAAGTATAAGAATTTTTGTCTACGAAAACATTAGAATCTATGAAAAGTAATTCAGATTGATTCACAGGACTTCTTCCAATTTCTTCAAAAATAGAGTTGTTTAATTTTTGAAAAATAACTTCTTTCACACCAGTAATTACTTCTATATAATGATGAAGTTCTATTTTATCGCCATTTACAGTTGTGGTTTTTAAGTAATTATACGAAGGTTGACTTGGTGCTATTATTGTTAAACAGATTCGATTAGAAAATGATTCTTGACCATTTGTTGATATTGCTTTAACAACGAAACAATAATTTCTCATTGCTTCGCCAATTGTTTGATATTCAAGTGAATTTGTAGATCCTAATTTAATCCATTGTTCCCCTATTATTTGACCCCATATTTCATAATTTAAAATTGAAGGCCAACCTTTGTACTCAGTCCAAGAAAGTTTAACATCTCTATTACAAATGTTTAATGATCCAATACTTTTGACTGATGTATGAACCTCCGCTTTAGCTGAAGTTTGAAATGTTGCAACTATGGAATTGGTTAAACAAAAATCAAATGCTGCGACAGAATAAGTAAGTGGATTTGAATTTAAAGTTGGATCGTAGGAATAACTTGTATTTGACAATCCATTTATAGTTGTTATTTCGGTTGAAAAGCCATTATTATCAATTGAATAAATGATATATCCTTGAGTGTCTGATTGTTTATTTTTATTCCAAGTAATTACTAAATTATTGGTTAAAGTGTCAATAGAAACTTGAGAAATAATTGGAATGTCTGGAGAAATTATATCCTTGAAGTTATCACCTTTACTATTTGAAACATAGTCGCAAGGTTGATTCGGAACAATTACTTTGTAATTTAGAAATGCTTGGCATACATCAATTGTGTCTTTATAAAATGTTGTTCCATAAGGAACGCTGTCTCTTATAGTCCAAATACCTACTGGATATTCTCTGCTAATTTTGCAATAAGCACCCATACTTGGTAATTTTGAAGAAGTAGGATTATTCCACTGTAAAATAGCGGTTCCGTCGGAAGGATTATTGACGGTTAAAAATATATTTGAAATTGTTTGAGTTGAGGAGCTTCCGTCCAAATTAGAAACAGTAGTTATGAAATAATCGAATTTTTGTGTTACGTTTAGATGAGTATATGAGGTTGTATTAATTGAATTAATAGTGGTTAATAATCCATTTTGAACTGTATGAATTTGGTATTCAGTAAACGAATTCGACGGATCTGAGGCTTGATTCCAATTGATGGTCACGTTTCCATTTATATCAGTTTGAATACAAGTAATAGAAGTTGAGATTGATTTTTGAGGAAATTCTAAATTGTATTTTTTTACGGGTATGTTTTTAATTGTATTCCCAAATGATTGAAAAATACTAAATATTAAGAAACAACATACAATACTATTTTTCATATTATTAAAACGCGTGAGCGCCATTTTTATTGCAAATATAGCTAAGTGACTTGATATTATTTAATTGATTTTGATGATCTTCTCCAATAGGATACAATTTTCACTAAAAGGACATCTCCACCTGCATAAAAAAAGACGGCACCCATTGGAGGATTCGCTGTCTGAATATAATTAAACGTAGTAGATACCCATTTCCAACACTGAAAATAGGTTCCGACTAATTCAATAAAAATTACACACAACGCGATGAAGGAATACATATTATCCCACTTTTTTCTTTTGAGAATTAAGAAAAATAAACTACCAAAAATCAATGAAAATATGTCGTTTAGGAAATAGCCACCACCTAAAAATAGGAGAATGAAGAAAATGATAAATGATTTTCTAAGTATAACTTCATTCTTTTTTGCCCAATTTGTTTTTGAATAAATGACCCCTGAAGCATAGACAATCGAATGACCGAACGGAACATAAATCGGAATCGATTCAGTTCTATAGTTGTACATTCCTAAAAGTTTACAAAAAATAAGTTCTCCAACATATGATAAGAAAACCATTACTATCATTAACTTTTTTAATTTCGAATCTGAAACATTAAAAATTAATAAAAAATAAACAATTGAAAGTGCATTTGTAATTTGTCTTCCGTCGAAGTATTTATCTGTAAAAAAAGTTGAATCAATACTTAAAGCAAATATGGTGAAAATTGTGAAAAAGAGAGCGTATAAAAGTTGTCTTTTTATATTTTCATTTTGAGCTTTAAATATCAATTCAGATGAAATAAATTTCATAAAATCCCTCTTCCTAACCAGCAGAAACAATTGTCATTTCTTCCCAAACTAAATACTTTATTGCTAATTCTTGAAGTCTTTGTGGAGTTACAGAGTGTAATTCTTCGATTGCTTTGTTATAAAAGCTAAAGTCTAATCCTTGAGCTTCAGCACTTAAGTATAAATCCATCATTGAATAAGGTCCGTCGGCACTTTTTAATAGTTGACCTAACAAATAGTTTTTAATTAAATCTAATTCTCCTTCGTCAATCAATTCAGTTTTTAATCGTTCTATTTCGAATTTAATTTCATTTAAAGTAGCTTCTTTCACTTCTTTACCTACTTCTGTTGCAATCATAAAATAACCTAAGTTATTGTATTCTGCTACCATTGAGCCAATTCCGTATGTATATCCTTTGTCCTCACGAATATTAGCCATTAATCGACTTCCAAAATAATCACCTAGAATTGTATTTAAAACTAAGAAATCATTGTAGTCTTCATGGTTTTTATTGAATAATATTCTCCCAACTCTAATTGCTGTTTGAACTGCATTTTCTTTTTCTAGATGGTTTTCTCCTGGTAAGTTTTGGATTTCTTTTTCAAATTTTCCTGAACCAATTTTAGCCCATTTCCCAACAGTATCAATTATTTCATCGATAGCATCCTGTTCTAAATTACCTACAACTACAACTTTAGTAAGTCCATTTTGGTAATGTTCTTGAAAGAATTTTTTCAAGACTTTTGGAGAAACATTTTCATAAAAATCTTCCGTTGCAACTGTTGAATATATTTCTGAAGAATGAAAAAGTTTATTTTGAAATTCGCGTTGACATAAATAACTCACTTTTTCCATATTGGTCATAAAAGCTTGTTTTTTATCTGCTAATAATTCCGATACTTCGTTTTCTAAAAATGCAACATTATCTATTGCATCGGTAAGTATATGTAGAATTGGCAATACATTTTCACGTAAACAATACATTGATACGACAGAGTTTTCAGCGGATAATCCGCTTTCCATAAAACCTCCCAATGCATCAATTTCATTATTAATTTGTGTTGAATTTTTTTCATTTGTACCTGAAAATAAAAGTCCATTTACAAAAGCAGGAGTTCCTTTTGGAGCTCTGATGTTTCCAGCATCGAAGTATAGATCAAAACGAGTAGTTTCATTTGCAACGTCTTTCATGAAAAATAATTTCACTTCAGAAGTGATGTCGTAAATAATTGGTTTTACAAAGTCTATTCGTTCAATTGACTGTAAGTCAGGTTGTATAGTTCTATTTAGCATTTTGTTTAGCTTTTACTTTTAGTAGAGTGCAATTTGTTTTAACTAAAATTTGTTTAGCCATCTCATAAAGGTGATCTGGTTCGATAGCATTGTAGATTTCACTTTCTTCATTGATACCATTAGCATCTCCTAATAATTCAAATGTGCAAAGATTCATTGCTCGATTAAGTAGGCCTTGTTCTGAAAATTCCTTTTCAGTTCTAATTTTAATCATTAATCTAGCCAATTCCTCTTCAGACATTTTATTTTTTTTCAACTCATCTAAAGTTTCCCAAAGGGCTACATCTAATTCTTCAAATGTTTTTCCATCGTTTAATTTACCTGAAATAACCAATAATCCATGGTCTAACGAACCTGTAATATAGGCGCTAATATTGGAAACGATTTGTTTTTCTTTTTTCAAAGAAACGTACAATCTAGATGATTTTTCTCTCCCTAAAGCATCAGATAAAATATCTACAATATAGTAAGAAGGATCTCTTCGCTCAGGCATTTTGAATGCATAGTAAAATGCATCGGTAGGAACTTCTCTCTCAATCGTTTTTTCTTTGAATTTAGTTTGTTCAGGTTCTAGAGGTAATATTCTAGCAGGTTTTTTTGCTGAAGGAATATCGCCGTACCATTTTGTTACTATTTCCTTAACGTATTCCAATTCAAAATTACCAGCAATGCATAGAATGGCATTACTTGGTGAATAATGTTTTTGAAAGAATGATTTTACGTCGTCCATCGTGGCATTTTCGATGTGACTAATTTCTTTTCCTATCGTAGCCCATTTATAGGGGTGTTTTTCATAAGCTAAAGGGCGAAGTTCTAACCATACGTCGCCATAAGGTTGATTAAGGTAACGTTGTTTAAATTCTTCAATTACAACATTTCTTTGCACTTCTAAACTTTTGTCAGTGAAAGCTAGAGATAACATTCTATCACTTTCCAACCAAAGTGCTGTTTCAATATTGTGTGCTGGAAGTACATCGTAATAATTTGTTATGTCATTGGATGTGAAAGCATTACTTTCTCCGCCTGCATTTTGTAAAGGGGCGTCGAAGTCCGGAATATTCACTGATCCACCAAACATTAGATGTTCAAATAGATGGGCAAAACCAGTTTTTTCTTCTGATTCATCTCTAGCTCCAACATCGAATAATGTATTTACAACTGCCATTGGTGTCGTCACATCTTTGTGAAAAATTACCGTAAGTCCGTTATTTAATTTAAATCGTTCAAATTCAATCATTAAAATATATATTTAGCAGAATTTTGTTCATTTATAGTTTTTCTGTATTCGGCAATTATTTCGTCAACGATTTCCACAGCAGGTTTTATTTCATCAATCAATCCTGCGATTTGACCAATTTCAAGTTCCCCTTCAATTAAATCACCTTCAAACATTCCTTTTTTTGCTCTTCCTCTTCCAAGCAGTTCTATTATTTCTTCAGTTTTAGCACATTCATCGTATGCTTTTTGAAGTTTATTAAAGAATTCATTTTTAAGTAGTCTAACAGGTGTCAAATCTTTTAATGTCAGCAATGTATCACCTTCTTTAGATTCTATAATGCTTACTTTAAAATTTTTGTGAGCACTAGATTCAGCGGATGTAACAAATCTACTTCCGATTTGAACAGCATCAGCCCCCAAATTCATAGCAGCTAGCATTCCTCTTCCTGTTCCTATTCCTCCGGCTGCAATAAGTGGAATGTTAATTTCATTAGCAACCATTGGAATTAAACAAAAAGTAGTCGTTTCATCTCTACCATTGTGACCTCCAGCTTCAAATCCTTCAGCAACAATTGCATCTACACCTGCTTCTTCTGCTTTTTTTGCAAATTTCACACTTGAAACAACATGTACAACTGTAATTCCATGAGATTTTAAAAGAGTTGTATATGTTTTTGGATTTCCAGCAGAAGTAAAAACGATTGGAACTTTATGTTTTATGATTAATTGAATATGTTCATCTATGTTTGGATAAAGCATCGGTAAATTAATGGCAAATGGTTTATCTGTCGCTGCCTTACATTTTATTAGATGATCTTCTAAAATATCAGGATACATTGATCCTGAGCCTATTATTCCTAATCCTCCAGCATTTGAAACTGCAGAGGCAAGTTCCCATCCAGAACACCAAATCATCCCTGCTTGAATGATAGGATATTGAATTTTAAAAAGAGAAGTTATTCTATTTACCATAATGTTACGAATTTACTTTATTAAATCCCTTATTAAATAACGTTTATTTGTTTTTTTGAACGCTTGAATGTGTATGAAGCAAACGATGATTACTTTAAGGATAATTTTTGAAATTTTTATTTAATTCTTAATAGTTATATTTATATACCTGATATCATTTTTTTAGCTAATTTTATTAGAAATTGAAGTTGGAATCAAGAAGTTTATGAGTCAAGAAAATCAATGTTTAGAATGGAAAGAATCTTGGGGGAGAGGTGTATCCAAAATTATTGATGAATGTAAACAGTTTAATTTGCCTACACCAATTTACTCTACAAGCTATGGTGACTTGATGATTACATTCTTTTCTATGGTTGAAATGTCGGGCAAAATTTTAGAATTAATTAAGAAAAACCCAGAAATAACTTCTTCTCAATTAGCTCGAAAAACAAGGTTAACTATTCGTTCAATTGAAAGAAATATTAAAGAGTTAAGAAGTCAAAATAAAATAGAACGTGTAGGTCCTGGGAATGGGACTTATTGGAAAATAAATGAAAAAGAATGATTCAAAAAAAAATATATACATTGTTTTTTGTTTTTCTATTTTTAATGGGAGATTTTGTTTTTTCTCAAGAAATTGAACATAGCCATTCAATACATCACGCTTTCATTGAAAATAAAGGACAATGGGATGATGAAATTTTATTCAAATCAAGATTTAATGGTGGGAATTTATGGATACAACAGAATAAATTTTTATTTCATTTTCAAGATTTTTCTGAAATAAATGATGCCCATATTGGGAAAAATAAAATTGAGAATCCACACTATAAACAAGCACTAGTACATTTAAATTTTAAAGGTTCCAATAAAGTAGAAAGAATTACAAAATATAATCCTACAGAATCTTATTATAATTATTTCATCGGCAATGATTCTTCTAAATGGGCATCTGACGTACATGGATTTAATGAAGCTCTGATTTCAAATTTTTACGATGGTATTGATATGAAATTAATTGAGAACGAAGAAGAATTGAAATACGAATTTCATATACAGCCAACAATTTCTCCTACTATTATACAGTTAGAATATAAAGGTCAAAAAAATATTATAATTGATGAAAATGGAAATTTAATTATTGAAACAGAATTAGGTCGGTTCATTGAGAAAAAGCCATATTCATATCAAATAATTAATGGTAAAATTAAAACAGTTATTTCTTCTTTTAAATTAATTGACGATGTAATATCGTTTGTGATTAACGAGTATGATTCTAATTATGAGTTAGTTATTGATCCGGTTTTAGTTTTTGCAACGTATAGCGGTTCAACCACGGACAATTTTGGTATGACTGCAACTTATGCTCATAATGGTGAAGTATATAGTGGAGGAACTATTTTTGGTAATACGTATCCTACACCTGATAAAGATGCTTTTGATATTTCGTCAAATTTTACAGTAATAAGCGGGAGTTATGGTATAACTGATGTTTTTATTTCCAAATATTCATCTGATGGAACAAAAATGCTTTGGACTTCTTTTATTGGCGGTGGAGACAATGTTCAAGGAACAGAAACAGTTCACAGTTTAATTGCGGATGAATTGGATAATTTATATTTATATGGAGCAACTTCAAGTATTGATTTTCCTACTAAATCTGCATTTCAATCTTCACATGGAGGTGGTAAACCAGGATTAAATTTCATGTCAAATGGCGTTTATCACTTAAATGTAGGGACGGATATTTATGTTTCAAAATTAAGTGCAAATGGTCATAATTTGATGGCTTCGACTTATGTTGGAGGAAATGATAATGATGGAGTTAATTATAATTCAGCTTTAAGTTATGATTCTTTGATGTCAAATTACGGGGATAATTCAAGAGGTGAAATAATGCTAGATCAATTAGGGAATTGTTTAGTAGCTTCGAGTACCCATTCTAATAATTTCCCAATTGTGGATGCTTTTCAACCAACAAATGCAGGGCATCAAGATGGTGTTATTTTTAAGCTTTCCCCTGATTTGTCAAACATGATTTGGTCGAGTTATTTCGGTGGAAGCGCAAACGATGTTTGTTTTTCAGTAAAAATTGACTCAAGTTATAATGTAGTTTTTGCAGGTGGTACTTCTTCCAAAAATTTAATGAAAACAACAAGCGCTTGGCAATCTTCGTATAACGGCGGTGTCACTGATGGTTTTGTAGGAAAATTAAATCCAAGTGGTTTAAAATTAATAAGAGTATCTTATATTGGCACGAATAACTATGATCAGTCATTTTTTGTGGAAATTGATAGAGATGATAATGTTTTTTTATTAGGTCAATCACAAGGAGGTTTATTTCCAGTTGTAAATTCAACTTTTGTTAATCCTCACAGTAGTCAATATATATGTAAGCTCGATTCGTCTTTAATGAACGTATTAAATTCTACTGTATTTGGAAATGGTTCTGCTAAAACGAATATTTCACCTGCCGCTTTTATGGTGGATGTATGTGGGAACCTATACGTTTCTGGTTGGGGAGCTAATTTGTTTGGAAATGTACTACTCAAAAATATGCCTATTTCAAATAATGCATTCCAAAAAACACCGCCAAACGGGTACGATTTTTATTTAATGGTTGTAGATAGAAATTTCAATAAATTGATATATGGATCTTATTTAGGTGGAAATCAAGCGCAAGAACATGTTGACGGTGGAACCTCTAGATTTGACAAAAATGGAGTTGTATATCAATCTGTTTGTGGGGGTTGTGGGCAACATAGTGATTTTCCTACAACTCCAAATGCATGGTCCAATTTAAATTTAAGTAATAATTGTAATAATGTTGTCTTTAAATTTGATTTCGGAGTAATTCCAGAAGCAAAAGTTACAACATCGGAAAGTATTGATTGTATTGATTTTACAGTTAAATTTAAGAATAATTCAACTATTTCAGACGCTTATTTGTGGAATTTTGGACGTTATTTAGACGATACAACTTCTCAGGTTTTTTCACCTACCATTACTTACAATAAACCTGGAAAATACAAAGTTATTTTAACAGTAACGGATAGTATTTGTCAATTAACGGATACGGCGATTATAAACTTAACAGTTTTAGATTCAATTCATTTGAAAATTCAAAGCAATATACAATTACCTCTTTGTACTTCAAAAGAAATTACATTAACAGCAAAAAATAATAAATCTGCAGATTATATCATTTGGTCTAATTCCTCGAATTTTACAGATACATTAAACTCAATAATTTCTGATTCAACGTATACTTTTACACCTTATCGAAATGGGTATTATTATGTAAAGGCAGGGAATTCTTCTTGTTTAAAGAAAGACAGTGTATTTATAGAAACGATTAGTTCCTATTTCGAATTGAATGAAAACGCTAAAATGTGTAAATATGATGAGTTAACTTTGCAAATAATTAATTCAAATCCTAAGATAAATTTAAATTATTCTTGGAGTCATGATTCTGTAATTGTTTCACCGACCAATCTATCAGATGTAATTGTTTCTCTAAAAGTTTCTCAATATATTTTTGTAGAAGTTGATGATACAAAAGGTTGTATTTTAAAAGATTCGGTTTTTGTGCAAGTAAGTTCTGTGGATTCAAAATTAATACAAGCAACAGTTTCGGATGATTATATTCCAGTAGGAGAGAAGGTTACATTGAAAGGTTCACCAGATGGATATTCGTATCAATGGACTCCTGAAGAATCTATTGAGAGCCCTACTTCTCTTCAAACTATTGCGAAACCATTAGAAACAACACTTTATTACTTTTATGTCTCTGATGGAATTTGCACTAAACACGATTCTGTTTTAGTAAAAGTTTTTCCATTTGTTTGTGACGACCCATCTATTTTTGTTCCAAATGCTTTTTCTCCAAATGGAGATGGAAATAACGATGTTTTGAATGTGAGAGGAAAGATGATTAAAGAAATGACATTCCGTATATTCGATCGATGGGGAGAGTTGATTTTTGAAACACACGAAAGAGGAGCAGGTTGGGATGGAACATTTAAAGGAAAAAAAATGGATCCAGATGTGTATGATTATTATCTAAAAGTAACCTGTATCGATGATATAGAGTCGATAGTAAAAGGGAATATTACATTGTTAAAATAAAACATTCAGAATCTAGAATTCTCAAATTTTCATGTGATGATGAGTAAAGAATATTTACTATTGCAAGATATTCAGTTAAGAGAATTGTAATTAATTTAAAAGTGGGCTGAGGCAATCGAAGCCCACTATATTTTCAACCCTTTCAAAACAGAAATCGTCTTTTCAATATCTTCTGCCGAAATATCTAAATGAGTAACAAATCGAATAGCAGTTGGTCCAAAAGATGAACAAAGAATTTCTTTATCTTTTAATGAAAGGATGATTGAGTTTTTTATCTCTTCAGAAGCAACTTCAATAATGATAATGTTGGTTACAACAGGTGTGACATTTTTCAACCATTCTAATTGAGATAAACCTTGTTCAAGAGTTTTTGCATTTTTATTTTTCATTTTAAAAATAAATGTTGTTTATTATCTACAAAATAATTATTTTTGTTTAAAATATACATCAAATGTCTTCATTGAAAAAACAGATAATCTTTCCGAAATATCAGCAGATTTTTTCTTCCTTAGGAGAAAATATAAAATTGGCAAGGAAAAGAAGAAAGTTGACAACTATTCAGGTTGCCGAACGGGCAGGGATTGATCGTTCTACCTTATATCAAATAGAGAAAGGAAACGCTCGAGTGTCTTTAGGAGCCTATTTTAATGTGTTTAGAGTATTAGGATTGCAAGATGATTTTCTAAAATTAGCAGCAGCAGATGAGCAAGGAAGGTTGTTGCAAGATATGCATTTATTAAATGGTAAGTAAATGAAAAATAAAGCTAAGAATATTTTTGTTTTTGCTGATTGGATAAGAACTCAAAATGAACCAATTTTTATTGGTGCAATTACCATAAATGAAGGGAGGGGTAAGCAATTGTTTAGTTTTGAATATGACACTACCTTCCTTAAAACAAATAAGCCATTTTTATTAGATCCTGAAATTGCTTGGTATTCAGGAGAACAATTTCCAATAGGAAAAAACTGTTTTGGAATTTTTAATGATTCAATGCCCGATACTTGGGGGCGAACATTGATGAAAAGAAGATCTGCTTTAAAGGGAAATAGTGACGATCGATTTTTGAGTGATGTTGACTTTTTATTGGGGGTAAATGATGTTGGACGCATGGGAGGACTTCGATTTAAATTGGATAAAAATAGTTCGTTTTTAGATGATGACATGAAATTCCCAACACCTCCATGGACTTCTATTCGTGAGGTACAAAATGGAATCCGATTAATTGAATCTAAAAAAGAAAATGCAGAAATAAATAACTGGCTAGAAATTTTATTAGCTCCCGGATCTTCCCTTGGTGGAGCTAGACCAAAAGCGAATATTTTAGATGAAAATCAACAGTTATGGATAGCGAAATTTCCTTCAAAATCAGATGAGATTGATAAAGGTTTGTGGGAGTATCTCGCTTATCTTTTAGCGATCAAATCAGGAATTCAAATGTCTGAATGTAAAATAGAAAAAGTTGGAGGAGACTACCATACTTTTTTCACGAAAAGGTTTGATAGAAATTCAGATCAACGATTGCATTTCGCATCAGCAATGACTATGACAGGAAATAATGAACTTACCTTGAAGGATAAGGAAGTTGGTTATCTTGATATTGCTGAGTTTATTCAATTCAATTTATCGGAAAGTAAAGCTGAACTTCACCAATTATGGAGACGAATAGTATTCTCTATTTTAATTTCAAATACAGACGATCATCTTCGAAATCATGGGTTTTTATTGATTGATGGCGATTGGAAATTATCACCTGCTTATGATATTAATCCATCCATCGATAAAAAGGGTTTATCGTTAAATATAGATCTGAATGATAATTCACTCAATGTTGATTTGTTAGTGAGTGTTGCTCCATATTTTCAATTAAAAGAAAAGGAGTGTAAAATTATAATCGATGAGGTAAGAACAATTGTTTCACAATGGGAAATAGAAGCTAAAAATATAGGTATTTCTCGTTCTGAAATTTCTTTAATGCGACCCGCCTTTAGAATTTAAACCAATTGTAATTATTTTAAAAGTGGGCTGAGGCACTCTATTAAAAGTGGGCTGAGGCACTCGAAGCCCACTATATTTCCAACCCTTTCAAAACAGAAATCGTCTTTTCAATATCTTCAACCGAAATATCCAAATGCGTTACAAATCGAATGGCCATTGGTCCAAAAGAAGAACAAAGAATTCCTTTTTCTTTTAATGTTAGGATGATTGAATTTTTTATTTCTTCAGAAGCAACTTCAATAATGATAATGTTGGTTACAACAGGTGTTACATTTTTTACCCATTCTAATTGAGATAAACCTTGTTCAAGCGTTTTTGCATTTTGATGATCGATTTCTAAACGTTGAACGTTGTTTTTTAAAGCGTAAAGTCCGGCAGCGGCAATGTATCCAGCTTGTCTCATTCCACCACCCATAACTTTTCGAACCCTTCTTGCTTGTTGAATGTATGCTTTTGTACCAAGTAACAAAGAGCCAATTGGAGCTCCTAAACCTTTTGATAAACAGATAGATATAGAATCAAATTGTGAAGCGTATTCTTTCGGATTTATTTTATTGACAACCAAAGCATTCATTAATCGCGCACCATCTAAATGCAAAGGAAGATTGATACTTCTACAACATTGACTTATTTTTTTAATTTCTTCAAAATCATAAATTGCTCCACCTCCTCTATTTGTGGTATCTTCAAGACTTACAAGTGCTGTAGGAGGGAAGTGAATATCATCAGGATTGATATTTTTAATAACATCTTCAACCGTAATTCTTCCTCTTTCACCTTTTAATAAACGAACGGATGCAGAAGTGTTTCGAGCGATACCGCCGCCTTCGTATTTATATATATGACTTTCTTCGTGGCAAATAACTTCACCACCTCTTTGAACATGAACGTTGATTCCGATTTGATTAGATTGAGTTCCAGAAGAACAAAATAAAGCAGCTTCCATTCCGAAAAAATCAGCAGCGAAATCTTGAAGTTCATTTACCGATGTATCTTCTTGGTAAACATCATCTCCAACTTTAGCGTTGAACATTGCTTCTAACATTTCCTTGGTAGGTTTTGTAACCGTATCGCTTCTATAATCAATCATTGTCATTGTATTTTAAAAGTTGAAGTTACTAAAATTAGTAAGATTAGCAATTATGTTTTAAAATCGTTTAATCGTTCTTTAGAAAATTTTAATCCAACATTCAATATTAATTTAACTTGTGAATAAGTCTAATGTCTAAAATCTAAAAATCGAATGTCTAAACAAAGACTTTTACTACTTTTGTTTTATGAAATGGATTGGTGAACGCATTAGTTTTGTAGATGATAAAGAAAAATCAACATTTGTAATTTATCCCTCTTCTCCAACTTGGGTTAAAGGTTTGATGGGAGCTTGGTGTGCTATGTGGTTGGTTATAGGTATAACCATTATATGGTCTGCATTTACATTTAAATTATCAGATCAAGAAAATATTATTATTGTAATTTTTCTTTCTTTTTGGGCTTATTATGCAGCAAAAGTAGGTCGTTCATATTTTTGGATTTTATGGGGCAAAGAATTGATAAAAGTGAATGAAGCGGCGCTTTTTTACAAACGTTCTGTAAAACAATTTGGAAAATCTACACCTTATTATTTAGAAAATATCAAGAAAATAAGAATGTATCAGCCAAAAGAAAATTCACTTCAAGCCGTTTGGGAAACTTCTCCATGGGTAAGGGGAGGTGAACGTTTAGAATTTGATTACTTAGGAAAAACAATTCGTTTTGGAAGAAAATTAAACGAAAAAGATGCTAAATTGTTTTTTAATGTTTTGACAAAAAAAATAGAAGAAAGATTGAGAAAAAATAAATAATTAATTAATCTATTTTAATACTTTATTACATCATCTACTGCCTAAAATCTTTCTTTTTGATTATCCGTCTAAACTTTGTTTTAAATGCTCAAAACAACTTAATTAAGCTTATTGATTTTATAATAGGTTGATTTTTAATTCTCTTTATAAGTTAAATATTGAATCAATTCTAATATATTCCTTTTTCAAAATAAGTGAGTTATTCAATTTATCATATCATTTTCATTATTTAATGTTATTGTAAAT
>CANCQX010000027.1 GCA_947380375.1 Flavobacteriales bacterium | reverse complement strand
CTAAAGTTCCAAACCAAAGATTTCCTGATTTATCTTCTGTGCAATTTATTACAACATTATTTGATAAGCCTTGATCAGTAGTGAAATTAGTAAAAGATTTACCATCAAATTTGGATACTCCACCACCGTTTGTTCCAAACCAAAGATTAGCTTTTTTATCTTTTGTAATACAATAGATAACATCATTTGGAAGCCCTTGAGCTGTAGTGAAATTTTCAAAAGTTTTACCATTGTACTTTAAGACACCTCCGCCAAATGTCCCGTACCAAATATTACCTATGTTGTCTTCTTTAATACTTAGAATAATGTTATTTGAAAGTCCTTGTTTGGTTGTGAAATTAGTAAAAGATTTTCCGTCAAAACGAGATATGCCACCTCCTTGTGTTCCAAACCAAATATTCCCAGATCGGTCTTCAGTAATGCTCCTTACGACATTATTTATTAAACCTTGATTTGAGGTGTAATTTTCGAATACTTTACCATCAAAACAAGAAACCCCTCCATCTTGTGTTCCAAACCAAATATTACCTTTTTTATCTTGAGTAATACAAGAGATTGTATTATTTGTTAAGCCGTCCTTAGTCGAATAGTTTTTAAACTTTTTTCCATTAAAACAAGAAATACCATTACCAGAAGTTCCAAACCAAATTAATCCTTTATTATCTACTAATATACTCTTTACATCGTCAAAAGCTAGTCCTTGTTTAGTCGTGTAATTTTTAAATTTTTTCCCGTCAAATATAGAAACACCACTTCCATCAGTTCCAAACCAAATATTTCCTTCTTTATCTTCAGCGATACTTCTAATTATATTACTTGCTAAACCATTTTTTGTTGTGTAGTTCTTAAAGTGAACACCATCATATTTTGAAACACCACCTCCATTTGTTCCAATCCATATATTTCCTTTTTTATCTTCAGTTATAATTCTAACAATATCATTTACCAAACCTTGTTTGGTTGTGAAATTTTTAAAAGTTATTCCATCGTATTTTGAGACTCCTCCTCCTGAGGTACCGAACCATATATTTCCTTTTTTATCTTCAATAATACTATAAACAAAATTATTTGAAAGCCCATGAGCAGTTGTGAAATTTGTAAAAGATTTACCATCATAGCGAGAAACGCCACCGCCATAAGTTCCAAACCAAAGATTTCCTTTTTTATCTAAAATTGCTGAAGCAATTGCATCTAACGCAAGACCATTATCTGTTGTGTAGTTTTGCATTTGCGATAAAAAATCAGCTGATTTGTATTTTGCAGGTTTAAGTTTTATTTTTTCTCCTGATTTTAAAGTATTGAATAAATTAGCATTGGATAGCGGTAAAGAAATTTTTTGAGGAGGTTTACAGGTATCGATAAGTGTAATAATTGGGTTGTTTAATTTTTTTGAAATTTGATTTTCTATATTTATCTTGTTTTCAGAAGACTTTAGTTTTGTATTCTTATTATTGTTTGAACAAGAAAGACAAATTAAAAAAATGAAGTATGAAAATGGAATTATTTTGTTTAATATATTTATTTTCATCACTACTTTTTAAATTTAAAAATTAATAATCAAATATAGTAAATATATATTGAAAATTGAAAATGTAATTTTTTGACAATTGTTTTTTGACAAAAGAACACATAAGGTATTATAATTGTATAAAATCAAAACACTTTCTTAGATTTGTAATATTAAAATTTCAATTAAAATGAAAAGTCAATTAGCGATAGAGTTATCTGAAAATGCAGTACACTTTGCAAGTATTGAAGATGGCGTCGTATTATCAATTGATAAGTTTACTTTCAAAGACAAAATTGATTACAGATACAAAGAGCAATTAAATCAAATTTTTATTGAAAAAGGATACAGTGAGAAAAGTTATGATGAATATTCGTTGTCTTGGTATTCAATATATTCCACTTTATTACCCAATAATGTTTTTGCAGAAGTTAAGCCAAATGAATTGTTAAGGTTGTGTTATAGTGGAGAAATACCTCAAGATAATGTAGATTATAATAGAATTCCAGAGTTAGCAGTTGTAAATGTGTATACTATTCCATTGTGGGTAAAATCTTTTTTTGTAGTTAAATTTCCTAGAATTGTTATTCAGCATGAAGGTAGTCATCTTTTACATGGGATTTTTTCAGGATCTAATAACAAATTAAATGTTTCAATTGTAATTCATGAATTATCTTTTAATTTAGTAATTGCCAATGGAGAGGGTTTACAGTTTTATTCTCAGTTTGATTTTCAAATGATAGATGATTTGGTTTATCATTTGGTTTATACCTTACAACAAAAAAGTCTATTAAATCAAGCAGGTAATTTAACTATTTGCTCAGGTGTTGGCTCGATAGATGAACAAGCTGTCGAATTAAAACAAAAATTAGAATCTCTAAAAGATTTGAAGTTGTTCAAAATAGAAATTAATTCACACTTACTTTTAAACTATCAAACGCTGTGCGTATAATAAGAGGAAATCTAAAATCGAGACGTTTTTCAATACCAAAAAACTTCCCTTCAAGACCAACAACTGATTTTGCAAAAGAAGGATTGTTCAACTTACTTGAAAATCAATACGATATTGAAGATATGAAAGTTTTGGATTTATGCGCTGGAACAGGTAATATTTCATTTGAATTTGTTTCAAGAGAGATTGGTCACGTTACTTGCGTTGATAAAGATTTTAATTGTGTGAAGTTTATTCGTCAAACTGCAATTGATTTCGGAATTGAAGTTAAAATGGATATTATAAAAGCGGATATCATTTTATTTTTGAAAAAAACAGATTTAACGTTTGATATTATATTTTCAGATCCTCCTTATGATGTTAAATTTCATGATCAAATTGCTCAAATTGTTTTTGAAAGAAAACTTTTAAATGAAGATGGACTTTTAATTATTGAACATGGAAGACATACACAATTACAGAAAATTCCTCAGTTTGATGTCATGCGACCATATGGAAATGTCTATTTTAGTTTTTTTACAAATAGATCTGAAGAAAATACAGATTCCAAATTATACGTTGTTGAATAATGTTTTAAATTAAATTTCAATGAAAAAAATAGGTTTATTTCCCGGTTCATTTGATCCATTTACTAAAGGCCATGAAGTGGTTGTAAGTAAGGCACTTAATTTATTTGATGAAGTGATTATTGCAATTGGTGTAAATTCTAAAAAAACTTATTTATTTGATTTAGATAAACGTATCAAACATATTGAATCATTGTTTATTAATAGTTCAAATGTTCGAGTTGTATCCTATCAGAAATTAACTGTAGAATTTTGTGAAGAAATAGGGGCTAATTTCATAATTCGAGGATTGCGAGATTCCAAAGATTTTGAATTTGAAAAATCAATAGCTCACATGAATCTTGAAATTTCAAATATTGAAACTGTGTTTTTATTAACTGCTCAAAAATACGGCGCAATTAATTCTTCAATAGTTAGAGAGATTTATAAAAATAACGCTTCAATAGAAGTTTTTGTAACCAATTCAAATTTACTCGTTTAAATACTAGTATTTTTTATGATATAATTTTCGCTTAGTTTTTCGAATCCACAAAATTTAAAAAGTATGTTGAAATCGATTTTTATTTGTCTTTTTTTTCTATTGTGTAATCCGACTATTAGCTTAGGACAAAATGATAAGATTGTTACTATTAATGGATTTGCTCCAGCTTATGTAGGTAAAAAAATTGAAGTATACGAGATACAAGATTACATAAGTTATACTGAAGTTTTATTAGCTTCATCTGTCGTTGGTTTGGATAGCACTTTTAATATTCAGTTTACAGGGAATAAAACTCAAAAAGTAATAATAAGATCAAATAAAAATAAAGCTTATTTATACATTCAGCCTAAAGGGAAATATGAAGTTTTTTTTCCGGAAAAAGACCAATATGATCCCTATAGACCTAATGGTAATACATTCGAATTATCATTCTATGATCTAGATAGCAACGATATTAACTATAAGATATTAGGTTTAGAAAGATGGATCGATGATTTTTTAGGAAAATATTTTTATTCTAAGAGGGCAAACGGTATTGAGTTTGCTAAACAATTGGATAAATTTAAATTAAATGTTGAAAATGCTTATAAAGCTGATACGAATACTTTTTTTAAAACTTTTGTAAAATTTTCAATTGCTTCTTTGGATGATATTCAGCAATCTGCAGAAAGAAATAGGTATGAAAAACATGATTTTTACATTAAATTTTCGCCTGTTTCATATGAAAATGATGCTTATATGGAATATATTTTAAAATTTTATGAAAATCTTGCTCCCCGATTGAGTTTTGAGACAAATAACAATGTTTATCTAGGTGTTTTGAAAAGTAGTCCAACATCAGTTATGAAGGCGCTAGGAGGAGAATACACTTTATTGAATCTTAGAATTAGAGAATTAATAATGGTCAAAATGTTGTCGGATATTTATCCTAAAGGAGATTTTCCTCAAACCAATATTATAACCATTTTGGATAGCGTTTCAAATAAAGCAATGTTTGAATCTACAAAGGTTATTGCTAAAAATATTAAGAATAGATTATTAGAGTTAGTTCCTGGTAGCAAATCTCCAGATTTTATTTTGAGTAACAATGGTTCAACAAAAACCTTGTTTTCATTTGCTGGGAAATATATTTATTTCCATTTTTTTGACCCTAAAAATGTTGATAATCAAACAGAATTTCCTTTATTAGCCACATTAGAAGCAAAATATGGAAAGGAAATACAGTTTGTAACAATTTATAAGAATAATCCAAATTTTACTGAAAAAGATGAGCAATTCATTTCTTCAATAAAATGGGAATCCTATTCATTAAATGAGGAGGATCCTATCTTTAATACTTTTCAAATCGAGACTTTCCCAAGTTATGTTTTAATTGATAGCTATGGATATGTAGTAGCCTCACCAGCATTAGGACCTAGACCAAATGGCGAAGGAGTAAATATAGATAAAATATTTTTCTATATTCAGAAAATGAAAGACGAGGAGAAGTAGTATTTATAATCTACAATCCAAAATGTTTTTTTGCTTCTTCGGCTATATAACCACCTATTGCTAAAGAGGCAGTTGCAGCTGGAGAAGGTGCATTTAAAACGTGTATTGATTTACCGTGGTACTCAATTCTGAAATCGTCACGTGTGTCCCCATCTTCTCTAAGTAATAATGCACGAACTCCAGCTCTTCCGGGTTTAATATCGTCCATTGTTAAAGAGGGAACCATTCTTTGCAGTGTTTTTAAGAATAATTTTTTAGAGAATGCTCTGCGGTATTCATTTATACCGAACATCATATTTCCAAAGAATAATTTCCATGTTCCTTTGTAGGTTAATGCGTCGATAGTATCTTTCCAAGAAAAGTCAGTTTTTCCATATCCTTCACGTTTAAAAGTGAAAACGGCATTAGGTCCACATTCGATTTCACCATCTGTCATTCTTGTAAAGTGAACCCCTAAGAAAGGGAAGTCTGGATTTGGTACAGGGTAAATTAAATTTTTAATTTTATGTTTTGCATCGTGTGTTAATTCATAATAATCACCTCTGAAACCAACTACTTTTTCTTTTAAATCAACACCATCTTTTCTAGCTAATCGATCTGCTTGAAGTCCAGCACAAAAAACTAGATATTTTGCTTCAAAATTTCCTTTATTAGTTATAATTGTTGAACTATCTGTCCCTTTCTTTATGTCTACAACTTCGTGACTTAATTTTAAGACACTTTCAGGTTGTTTAATTAAGGCTAATTCTACCATTTTAGCTGTTGCACCTCGGAAATCTATAATTCCAGTACATGGAACGTGTATTCCAGCTATACCAACACAGTTTGGTTCGTATTCTTTGATTTCTTCAGGTGTAATTTTTTTAATTCCTTCAATTTCATTAGCAACTCCAAGATTGTAAACTTTTTCAAGGTTTTCTAATTCGCTTTCATCAGTTGCAACTACTATTTTACCACAAATATCGTGAGCAATATTATGCTCTTTCGCAAATGCTACTAATTCGTGACGACCTTGAATACAATTTTTTGCTTTCAAGGAGCCTGGTTTATAATATAGTCCTGAGTGAATTACACCAGAATTATGACCTGTTTGATGATCAGCAAGAATATCTTCTTTTTCGATAAGTATAAGTTTAAGATCAGGGAATTGATTTTGAAGTTTGTAGATTGTAGCTGCTCCAACTATTCCTCCTCCAATTATTGCTATATCAAATGTCATTTTTATAAATTTTAATGTAGAATGCGAATTTAAGTAATTTTTTAATAAGATTTTAATTGTTTATTTACAGAAGATCTTTATTAAATTACCATTGGAACTTCCATTAATAGTATTTCAGCATCTTGACTGTTGGAAGTTATATTGAAACTTTCAATATCCCAAATACCTAAACCATCACGTTCGTTCAATTTTTGATCATTAATTGAAATATCTCCTTTTAGTACAAAGATATATACTCCATTTTCTTTTTTCTTTAATACGTAATTCGTAGTGAAATTATTATCGAACTTCCCTAAATGAAACCAAGCATCTTGATTTATCCAAACACCTTCGTCTTCAGAACTTGGGGATAGAATTTGTTGTAATTTATTATGTCGATCATTTATGTTTAATGTTATTTGATCATATCGTGGGGTTACATTGCGTTTATTTGGAAATACCCAAATTTGAAGAAACTTTGTTAGTCGATCACTATTTTTATTGAATTCACTGTGTTGGATTCCAGTTCCAGCACTCATTACTTGTATGTCACCATTCTTTATAACGGTTGTGTTTCCCATACTATCTTTGTGTTCTAAATCTCCTTCTAGAGGAATGGATATTATTTCCATATTGTCATGAGGATGGGTTCCGAATCCCATTCCTGGATCAACTCGGTCGTCATTTAGAACTCTTAATGCACCGAAATGCATTCTATCTGGATTGTAATAATTTGCAAAGCTAAAAGAATGATGACTGTCTAGCCATCCATGATTTGCGTGGCCTCTAGTGTCTGCTTTGTGTAAAATGATATTTGCCATAATTTTTGAATCTTTTGTAGGTAAATGATTAAACCCAAGTGGTTCGAGAGGTTTTAATTCATCAATGTTATTTTTGACAACATTTGCAAGGGTAGAAGATGCCAAAAATACCCCGGTTCCTAAAATACCTTTTTTTATGAAATTTTTTCGGTCCATTTTTAATTTGTTTAATGATATGAAGTTACAAAATATAACGTATAGAAATGATTAAACTAGATTAAGATATTTGTAGAGTTTATGGCTTTTGATTTAAGTGATCGCGGCAATATCCGCTAGAATTTAATGTTTTATTTAAACAACGGTTACCTTTTTTTGTAGTTCCTAAACATTGAACTGAAACTTTTAATTGTTCTTCAGCATCATTATTTTCTTTTTTAATAATAGTTTCTTTCCAATTCCATTTTGAATTTTCACTACTTTTTTCTAATATGTTTTCTAGTGAGTCAGGTAATTGATAATAGAAATCGTATCCAGTTAAATGTTCTAAACTATCTATGCTAACTGTATAGTTTTGAAGTGATTCTTTTGAAGCTTTGTTTGGAATTAAAAATGCAATAGCTTTAATTTGAGGTTCTGAATAATCTAAAATTGCTTTGTAATAATAGTTTGGAATTGAAACTTTATTTGGCCCTATAGTAGGCAAATCTTTTTTTAAGATTGGACCTATAACTATATATAGCGATTTATTTTCAACTGCCCATTCTCTAGTCAGTTCTTCTGTTTTTTTCCAAATTCCACGATTGAAACTTGGGTTTTGGGGTGACATATTACTGTAATAAAATGATTCTTTCATTGCTTGTTCTGACCAACTCATATCTCCTGCAGGAGCCAAATGACCTCGGTCAAACCCACTTTTTTTATAATCATCATTCGTAGCAGAACCGGTTTTGACTTTATCATCAATTATGAATTTATTTGTTCTTTCAAAATGTGAAATAGTTTCTTCATTTGTGAGTTCATAAGCAACCCAATTAGCCTGCTCATATAATTCATTGTAGGATAGGGTATATGCAAAATGTTTTATTATTTGCTCATTTTCCTTAGGTTTTGGTAATTCTAAATTTAGTATTTTTTGATTAGAATTTAGAACAAGATTATTTGTGTGAATATTTTTTTTGCTTTCAATTTTAGAATTTACACTTATCGGTTTATTTGTCGATTGTAGTTTACTTTTAAAAGAAATAAATCCAAAAGTTAAAATAATAATTACAATAAGTCCAAAAGTTTTCATTCAAAAGGTTCTATATGGATTAATACATGTCCTAATTCAGGTATTTCTGAACGAAGTTTATCTTTTAATATGTGTGCTAATTTATGACCATCTTTAACGGTTATATTTGCATCAACTCTAGCATGAAGTTCAACATGGTATTTCATTCCGGCTTTTCGGATGAAACATTTTTCTGTATCAATTATTCCTGTTACATTGAGTGAAACTTTTCTGATCAATTCAACTTGATCATCGTATTTATGTTCATCCATAATTTCACCTAATGCTGGGCGGAAAATTAAATAACTGTTGTATAAAATAAATCCCGAAGCAAATAGTGCAGCCCAATCATCAGCAGATTCGTATCCTTTTCCACCTAGTAATGCAATTGAAATTCCAATTAAGGCTGCTATTGAAGTTATAGCGTCACTTCTATGGTGCCAAGCATCTGCTTTTAATGAAGAGCTATTTGTCTCTTTACTTTTTTTAATTACTATCCTAAATGAAATTTCTTTCCATATTATTATCGGAAATAGAACTAATAATACAAATGGATTAGGTAAACTATGAGGAGTATTAATGTGTAAAATACTTTCGTAAGCGATTATAGTAGCTGAAGTGATTAAGAATCCGACAACAAGAAATGTTATTAAAGGTTCAGCTCTACCATGTCCATAAGGATGGTTTTCGTCAGCTGGTCGATTGGCATATTTTAATCCAAATAATACTAAAAAAGAAGCAAAAATATCAGCAGTTGATTCAATAGCATCAGCGATAAGGGCATACGAATTACCAAAATAACCAGCTAAACCTTTAACGATTGCTAAACTTGTATTTCCAACGATACTAAAATATGTAGCCTTTACAGCAGTTTCTTCATGTGTCATTTATTCGACCTAAACTTTAATCTTTATATCAACCTCAACCTCAACCTCAACCTAATTCTTAGTCTTAACCAGCAATTGAAACTCCTATTATTTTTCCGATACCAAAGGTAATAGCTGCAGCGATTAATCCAAATAAAACTTGTCTAAATCCTGAAAACCAAACGCTTTTCCCTGTGAACAATGTTATTGCAGCTCCAATTAAGAATAAACCAAAACCACTAAAAATAGTACTTAAAATAATTGCCTTCATCCCTTCAAAAAAGAAAAATGGGATTACTGGAATAATAGCTCCAATTCCAAATAATAAAAAAGAAGTGATTGCAGCTTCCATTGCTGAACCCTTTAAATCTTCTGGGTTTATGCCTAATTCTTCTTTAATTAAAACCTCGTGCGCATGATCTATATTAGACATTACGTCTTTAGCCATTTTTTCAGCTTGTTCTTTTGGAATTCCTTTCGAAATATAAATAAGAACCAATTCTTTTTCTTCTCCTTCGGGATTTGTCTCTAATTCATCTAATTCTAATTGCATTTGATTTTCGTACAATTCTTGAGAACTTTTAACTGAAATCCATTCCCCTAAAGCCATAGATAATGCACCCGCAAGTAATCCTGCAATTCCTGTAAGAAGAACTTCTTTTTGTCCGCTAGTAGCACCTGCAATACCCATCACCAAACTGAAGTTAGAAACCAATCCATCATTACCTCCTAAAACAGCTGCTCTCAAAGTATTTCCTCCTACAGAGCGATGTCTTTTTTCAAATCTCGCCAGGTTTGAACCTGATATTGAAGTATTGTTATTGAGTATATTTTTCAATATGGTAACGTGTGCGGTATCTGAAATAGAAACTGTTGAATTTGTTTTTTTTCTAGCATTTAAAACGGAAGAGGAAATACTTTTTTCAGTATCTAATAAAACACCTAAAACATAGTCGTAACCTAAAAATTTACCGATAACTTTCAAAACTTTTGCTCTTCCGGAGGGTGGAGGTAGAGTAGAGGTGTCCATTCCATTTTTAGCCATAAATGCAATCGCATGACTTTGTTCTATTTCACTCATCTGATAAAAAACATCCGCGACATTTTTATCCGATTCATTGTCTGCTAGAAGTTTATATAAAAAACTTGCATCAATCTCTGTTTGAATGTTTTTTAGATTCGTCATAGTATTAATTTTTAGACTTCTATAATTATTACTTAAAAGTAGAACTATTAATTGATTTTTTAATTTATTACAAATAAAAATCCCCTGAAAATTCAGAGGATTTAAAATTAATTATGTTTCATTTATTAACTTCTTACAGAGTAATAGCTTATCAAAAGCGATATATAGAATTTATAGGTTTTCAAAGAAATCGTTCCCTTTATCATCTGTAATTATAAATGCGGGGAAATTTTTAATTGTAATTTTTCGAACGGCTTCCATTCCCATTTCTTCAAAATCAATCACTTCAACTGAAGTAATATTTTCTTTCGCTAAAATAGCTGCTGGACCACCAATTGAACCAAGGTAAAAACCTCCGTGTTTTTTACATGCATTTGTCACTTCTTTTGAACGATTTCCTTTGGCTAGCATAATCATACTTCCTCCTATACTTTGGAAACTATCCACGTATGAGTCCATTCTTCCTGCAGTAGTTGGTCCGAAACTTCCAGAAGGCATTCCTTCAGGTGTCTTTGCAGGACCAGCATAATAAATAGGATGATTTTTGAAATACTCTGGCATTGGTTTTCCTGAATCAATCAATTCTTGAATTTTAGCATGCGCCATATCTCTTGCAACAATCAAAGTACCGTTTAACTTTAACCTTGTTTTGATTGGGTATTTTGATAATTCAGCTAAAACTTCAGACATTGGTCTGTTTAGGTCTATTTCTACTGCTGGTTCTAAATGAGGAGGTGTTTCTGGAAGCAATCTTCTTGGATTCATTTCCAATTGCTCAATGAATAAACCATCTTTTGTGATTTTTGCCTTGATATTTCTATCTGCTGAACATGAAACTCCTAAACCAACAGGGCAAGATGCAGCATGTCTTGGTAAACGAATTACTCTTACATCGTGTGTAAAATATTTACCACCAAATTGAGCTCCAATATGACTTTCTTGGCAAATTAAATGAACTCTTTTTTCCCATTCTAAATCTCTAAATGCTTGTCCATTCATGTTTCCTTCTGTTGGTAATTCGTCGAAGTAACCAGCAGATGCTTTTTTAACAGCTGCTAAATTGGCTTCAGCTGAAGTTCCACCGATAACAAAAGCTAAATGGTAAGGAGGGCAAGCAGATGTACCTAGGTCTTTTATTTTATCTTTAATGAAATCTTCTAAATTTTTATCGTTTAAAAGTGATTTCGTTTTTTGATATAAGAATGTTTTGTTAGCAGAACCTCCTCCTTTTGCTAAAAATAGGAATTCGTAATAATTTCCTTTTTTTGCATAAATATCAATTTGAGCAGGTAAGTTAGAACCAGAATTTTTCTCGTCGAACATTGTCAATGCAACAACTTGCGAATAACGAAGATTTCTTTCTTGATACGTATTGAAAATTCCTTTTGATAAATATTCAGCATCATCTACGCCTGTATAAACGTCTTCTCCTTTTTTTGCCATAACAATAGCTGTTCCAGTATCTTGACAAGATGGAAGTTGACCTTCTGCAGCTACAACAGCATTTTGAAGTAAGTTGTAAGCTACAAAACGATCATTATCAGTAGCTTCAGGATCTTCTAAAATTGCTCTCAATTTTTCTAAATGAGAAGTTCTTAAATAAAAAGAAACATCTGCAAGTGCTTGTTCAGCTAAAAACTCTAAAGCTTTAGGATCAATTGTTAAAATTTCTCTATCTCCACATTTTTCAACTTTAGTATATTCTGAAGAAATTTTTCTGTATTCGGTTGTATCCCTTAAAATTGTATAAGGATCTTGGTATGTAAATTCTGCCATAATTGTTTAGTATTCCATTTTGTTTGAATCAACGCAAATTTAGATTTTAAAGTTTGAAATATCAATGATAAAGAAAATTCTTTTTGGTGAGAGAAACTTGACTTCGATTGCCTCCGCCTACGTTTTTATTTGTAAAGATGCTAGATACTGTAAAGAGTAAATTTATTTATGAAATTGTATTTTTTCTAAAAAAAAGCTCTAAAAGGTGACTGAGTTTATATAGAAGATACCGTCTTTTTGTTACGTTATTTATTTGAAAGGTTACTGAGTTTTTACCGAAGTAACCATCTTTTCATTACAAATTATTGTTTTATTTACCGTCTTTTTATTACAAATTATTGTTTTATTTACCATCTTTTTATTACAATATTTATCGATTTTAAACTTGAATATTAAAATTATTATCTATATTTGTTAAAATAAATAAAGTTGTTTTAAATGATTAAAAGACTTATAATTAATGATTTAGTTGAATGGAAGAACGATGATTTGAGGAAGCCATTGATTCTTCGAGGAGCTAGGCAGGTTGGTAAAACAACTGTTGTTCATGATTTTGCTGAAAAATTTGATGTTTTTTTGAAGTTAAATTTAGAGTTAGAAGCAGATTTTAATTTGTTTGAAACTTATAAGGAAATTCATCAATTGATTGAAGCGATTCATATTCATTGTAAGAAAAAAGTTAGTTCAGGTACTTGTTTATTGTTCATAGATGAAATTCAGACTTCATCTAGGGCCGTAGCAATGTTAAGGTATTTTTATGAAGAGGCGAATCATATTCACGTTATAGCTGCAGGATCACTTTTGGAAAGTTTAATGGATAATAAAAAAATATCTTTTCCTGTTGGTAGGGTTGAGTATCGAATGTTACGCCCTTTTAGTTTTTTAGAATATTTAGAGGGTATCGACGAAAAATATGATTTAGAAGTGTTAGAGAATTTTAAAGCAGATTTGATTCATGATCGAATGATGGGACATTTTAATAAATTTTCATTGATAGGAGGAATGCCGGCTATAATTGTTAGGTATGCACAAAAAAAAGATGTGTTATCACTTTCAAAAATTTATGAATCATTACTAGAATCCTATAAAGATGATGTTGAAAAATATGCGGAAAATGACACAATTGGGAAAGTAATTAGACATATTATTTCAACTTGTTGGGGATATGCGGGAGAAGAAATAACGTTTGAAAATTTCGGAGCAAGTAAATTCAAATCTAGAGAAATGAGTATTGCTTTTAAGACGATCGAAAAGGCGATGCTCTTAGAATTGTGCTATCCAACCTTTGAATCTAAAATCCCTTTATTGTCAGATTATAGAAAAAAACCGAAATTAATTTGTTTAGATTCAGGATTAGTAAACTTTACTGCGAAGATACAGGAAGAGGTATTTTTCTCTCAAAATATTCAAGATGTTTGGAGAGGGAAATTGGCAGAACAAATAGTAGCTCAAGAATTAGTTTCAAGTAATTTTTCTATTTCTGAAACGCGACATTTTTGGAGAAGAAATAAATTAGGATCTGAAGCAGAAATAGATTTTGTTTTTCCATATAAAGGAAAGGTAATACCTATTGAAGTGAAATCAGGTGTTATCGGGAAGTTGAAATCGTTGCATTATTTTATGGACGAATGTTCTCACAATTTAGCAGTGAGAGTATGGTCTAAACCTTTAAGTTTTGATAAGGTTAAAACACCCAATGGCAAAGAATTTACGTTATTAAACGTTCCTTTCTATTATGTTTCACAATTGAAAGAAGTGTTAGAATTAATGGAAGGTAAAATTATTGCTTGAAATATTAATTTCAGAATAAGCTTACTGAGTTTTAGTTAGGAGGCTGATCCTGTTTAATTTAGGAGGCTGATCCTGTCGAAGTCCCTTTTTTCAATAATTCTGTATACTCTTCCAACAAAGTAAGGTATTTATTTTTCCAAAATTCCACTTCGTCGTTTGAATATAAATTTTTCGGGTCATTTACTGCTTTTGAATTGTTTTTCAGTTCTTTAATGTCGTCAGAAAAATCATGATGAATTATTTCGCTAATTTTTAAAATAAGATCTAGAGAAACATTACTATTCTCAAATTGAAGATACATCCACCTTCTACTTTTACCTAAACGTTCGGCCAATTTGGTAATACTATATCCACTTTGGTATATAGCTAACTTTATAATTTCTCCTCTGTGTTGCATAGGACAAATTTCAATTCGTTTACGAGAATTATATTATACAATTATTACTCGATATCGTGTAATTTGTTTTATGTTTGTAAGAAATTAGGTGTAATATCAATTAAAAAACTAACTATTTATTTCAAACACTATGTTTAAAAATCCATTTTCATTTGAAGGTCGTATTCGTAGAACAGAATATGGTTTAACAGTTTTGATTTATTCATTAATGTTACTTTTTATTGGAAAAGAATCAAATGATAATAAGGTATTAAGTATACTCTATATACCGCTTATATATTTTATTTATTCTCAAGGAGCAAAAAGATGCCATGATAAAGGTAGAAATGGTTGGCATCAATTAATTCCTTTTTATATTATTCTTTTAATTTTTTCTGAGGGTGATGAAGGTCAAAATAAATATGGAGTAAATCCGAAAAATAAATAATACAAAAAAAATATGGCAATCAATTTACAAAAAGGTCAAAAAATTGACGTAGGATTAAGTAAAATAACTATCGGTTTGGGATGGGATCCAAATGAAGGTACAGGACATGACTTCGATTTAGATGCTTCTGCAATTATGATTAATGGAGAAAGGAAATTACTTTCAGAAAATCATTTTATTTTTTATAATAATTTAACTTCTCCAGACGGAGGACTAACTCATACTGGTGATGATCCTTCAGGTGGAAATAGTGATGGAGATGATGATGAATCAATTATTGTAGATTTAGACAAAGTTTCAAATGATGTTCAAGAAATATTATTTGTTGTAACAATTGCTGATTTTGAAGCTAGAAAACAAAATTTTGGACAAGTAAGAAATTCATATATAAGATTATTAGATAATTTAAAAAATGAAGAAGTTGCTAAATATGAATTAGGAGAAGATTTTTCAATTGAAACAGGTGTAGAGTTTGGAAGACTTTATAGAAAAGATGGAAATTGGAAATTTGAGGCATCTGGTATTGGCTATAAAGCTGATCTAGGTTTCTTTTTAGAAAAGTATTATAACGGAACTATTATTAAATAACCTAAATAAATGGCAATTAATTTACAAAAAGGTCAGACAATAGACCTAAGAAAAAATGACAAAGGAGAAAATGTTTACGACTTGTCTCAAGTAACAATTGGGTTAGGATGGGATGTAAAACAAACAAAAACAGGATTCTTTGGTAAGTTATTAGGTGGAAAAGAAGAAGAATATGATTTAGATGCTGTTGCATTTCTTTTAGATTCTAATGATAAAGTTGCAAATTTAGGAAGAACTATTTCAAGAGGAAGCCAACAAATTATATTATTTGAAGGAGATATTATTTACTTTAATTCTCTAAAACATCCTTCTGGACAAATTTGGTTAACAGGAGATAATAGAACCGGAGAAGGTGATGGTGATGATGAACAAATCATAGTTCGTTTAAACACTTTGGATGAAAAATACCAAAAGATTGTATTTCTAGTAACAATTTATCAAGGAAGACAGAATAATCAACATTTTGGAAAAGTTGAAAATGCATTCATTCGTGCAGTCGATGCAAAAGGTAAAGAAATTGCAAAATTTAGTTTATCTGGAAATGAATCAATGAATGGAAAGTGCTCAATGATTTTTTCCGAATTATATAGACATAATGGAGAATGGAAATTTAGAGCTATTGGCGAAGCTAATCAAACAGATTCTTTTATTGATTTATTAAAAAGATATACAAATTAAATATGAGAAGACTACCAGTATACCTATTACTTGATTGCTCAGGATCAATGATGGGAGAGCCTATTGAGCAAGTAAAAAATGGAGTGCAAGTAATGGTTAGTTCATTACGTAATAACCCACAAGCAATCGAAACTGCTTATATCAGTATAATTACATTTGATAGCTCCGCAAGACAGTTAGTTCCATTAACTGAATTATCTAACTTTCAAATGAAAGATATTCAAGCATCGGGGACAACATCTTTAGGAGAAGCTTTAAAAGTTTTAAGTAATTCGATTGACACTGAAATAACAAAAACCACACCTGAAACTAAAGGTGATTGGAAACCATTAGTTTTTATAATGACTGATGGTATGCCTACTGATGATTGGAAAAGTGGTTTAGCTGAATTTAAAAAAAGGAAAACAGGAGTAGTTGTTGGTTGTGCAGCAGGGAATAATGCTGATACTCAGGTTTTAAAAGAAATCACTGAAAATGTTGTAAGTATTTCTATCGATGACATCACTAAATTTTTCCAATGGGTGACTGCTTCAATTGGAGTTTCATCTACAAAAGTAGAAGATAGTGGGAAAGAAGTTGGAGGTTTAAATGAATTGCCCCCACCGCCATCTGAATTGAATATTGTTGTTTAATCTTGAAATTATGATTGAAAGTTTTCAAGAACAAATAGAAAAAAAAGCAGATTCGGAGTTAGCTGATATTATTATTGATAGTCATAGGTATCAAAATGAATTTATTGATTTAGCAGAATTAGAAATCAAAAAGAGAAACATACCATTAGATTCAATTTTGGAATTAAGAATTAAAAATCTAAAAATTCAAGATGAAAATCTATCGATAGGTGATAAAGGTAGTCCTTTCTGGATTTCAATAGGTTTCATAGGATCATTATTAGGAGGGATATTTTCAATTTTCTTAGGTTATTCATATGCTTTTTCAAAAAGAAAAAATTCAATTGGAAAAGAATTTTATGTATATGATCAATCTACAAGAAAATATGGAACCATAATGTTTTATCTAGGTCTTTCAATTTTTGGTTTAATATTAATCAGAACGATTTTTAAATGAGAAGATTACCCGTCTATTTTTTGTTAGATACATCAGGTTCAATGTTTGGTGAGCCTATTCAAGCATTGAATAATGCCTTGAGTGGAATGATTCATTCTTTAAGAACTGATGCACAGGCACAAGAGACATTATGGATAAGTATAGTGACTTTTGAAAGAGAAGTTAAGGAAATTGTTCCTTTGATTGATTTACAATCATTTCAATTACCAGAAATCACTTGTCCTCAAAGCGGTCCGACTTTTACAGGGAAAGGCTTAGAAATTATACATCAAAAGGTTACAAATGAAATTCGTAAAGGTTCGCCAGAACAAAAAGGTGACTGGCGACCTTTATTATTTGTTTTCACAGATGGTAAACCAAGTGATTTACAATTTTATAGAGAGATGATTCCAAAAGTGAAGCAATTAAATTTTGGAACTATAATCGGTTGTGCAGCGGGGAAATTAGCGGATGATTCGATGTTAAAAGAATTATGCGATACGGTTGTACATATTGATACAGCAGATTCGACAACCTTAAGACAATTTTTTAAATGGGTTTCTGATACTATAGAGCAAGGGAATAAAAGTATAGGGACAACAGATCAAGTTAATTTACCGCCAGCACCTTCTGAAGAATTTAATATAATTTAAGAAATGTATAATCCCGAAAATGAAAGAAAGCATAAAGCTGAAAAAGATATACTTTTTGGATTGTTATGGTTTTTAGGTGGTATAGTTTTAACTATCGCAGAAATAGGATATCTATTTTGGGGGGCTATTCTTTTTGGAGAAATACAATTTTTTAAAGGTTTTTATAACAGAAATTAAGATGTTTAAAATAATAATTGAAATTTTAATAGTAGGCTTGTTTCTATATTCTAAACTAACACCTTACAAGGATCGTTTAGACTTAAAATATAAAAAAGTATTTACTTTTTTTAATTCAATTTTCAAACCAATATTAGGTTTTTTAAGCAGGTTTTTTAAACCATTTCAAGTTGGAGTTGGATTATCAATGGATATGACTCATATCGTATTATTGATAATATTGTTATTTTTTATTTTAGTATGAGAATTGAACTTCATTTTGGTGATATTACCGAATTTAACACTGATTGTATTGTTAATGCTGCTAATTCTTCATTATTAGGTGGAGGCGGTGTAGATGGGGCTATTCATAAAAAAGTAGGAAAGTTACTAAAAGAATATTGCGCTAAATTAAATGGATGTCTAACTGGTGAGGCAAAACTAACACTAGGATTTAATTTAAAAGCAAACTTTATTATTCATACAGTTGGAACAAGAATTAGCTTCAATAATGTTGAACCAACATTTGAGGATTGTGAAAATTTAAAACAATCATATCAGTCTTGTTTAGAAATTGCTTCAAAAGAAAAGTTTAATGAAATCGTTTTTCCTAATATATCTAAAGGGGTTTATGGATTCCCAATAGATTTAGCTTCCAAAATATCATTAAGAACAATATTTAAATTTTTAGAAAAAAATGAATATCCTAAAAAAGTAATCTTCTGTTGTTTTAACATTGAAAATTTAGAAAGCTATATAAACGAAATAAAAGAAAATTATGAGTAGAAGATTACCAATCTATTTTTTAATAGATATATCAGAATCAATGGTTGGTGAACCAATTCAACAAGTTGAAGAAGGAATTGCGACCATTATACAAACATTAAAAACAGACCCAAACGCATTAGAAACAGTTTGGATTTCAATAATAATTTTCGCTGGTCAACCAAAAACATTAGTGCCTCTTGAGGAAATTATTACTTTTTATCCACCAAAATTCCCTATCGGAGGAGGGACATCCTTAAGTAAAGGTTTAGGACATTTAATGTTCGAATTAAGGAAAAATCAAGTACTAACTACCCCAGATAAAAAAGGAGATTGGAAGCCGATTGTATTTCTATTTACTGATGGTGTTCCAACGGATGATAGTAAAAAGTCGATAGAAGAATGGAAACAAAACTGGCAAAGAACTGCAAATATGGTTGCTGTTTCATTCGGTGAGGAGACAGATACTAAACTGTTAGGACAACTTACCGAAAATGTTTTACATTTTAAAAATGCAGATAAAGAGGCTTACAAACAATTCTTTAGATGGGTAACAGATTCAATAAAAACAAGTTCAGAGAGTGTTGAGAATAATTCGACGGGCTTTGAATTATCAAAAATAGACGGAGATACGTTGTCAAAAATAGATTTAACTAAAAGTCAGGAAGTTAGTAATCTATATATTGACAACAACTACGTTGTTTTATCTGCTAAATGTCAAAATACAAAAAGACCCTATTTGATGAAGTATAAGAAAAATATTTCATCGAACAATTTCGGAGGATTGGAATTAGACACACTTGCTTATCGCTTAGTTGGTGCTTATCAAGTAGATAATACCTATTTCGAGTTATCAGATGATTCAGTTTCAAATTTAAAAATTAATACCAATGAATTAATTGGAGCTCCAACTTGTCCTTGTTGTGGTAATCAATTTGCTTTTGCTGCTTGTCAATGCGGAAAAATACATTGTATTGGTGATGAAGAGGTAAGCGAATGTCCTTGGTGTGGTAATCAAGGAAAATATGGAGCTTCGGGAGAAGGAGGGTTTGATGTAAACAGAACTCAAGGATAAAGATGGAAGTTATTGACTACATATTTTCGCTTCTTAAAAATAAAGGGAAACTAGTATCTGATGAAAAAACAGAGGTTTTACAGAATTTTTCAGAATCGATTGAAACCATAACTCTTGTTAATGAAATAATTGAAAATCAGAATCGAATTATGAAAAGTTGGGAAATTAAAATTAGAATAGAAGATATTAAACGCATGTCATTTCCTATTCAAAATGGTACGGTTGGTAAAGCATATACTTCTAAAATAGATTTTAAAACATTAAATATTACAGATTTAATTTTTGAGGAATTTCAAGGGTTAGAAGAAATAGGGTTATCATTTAATAAAATAGATGATGCAATAGAAGGTGTTCCTTTGGAAAGTGGAGAAAATAAAATTAAATTTCTTTTTAAAGTTGATGGAGAACTAGAGACTACTGAACCGAATGTGAAAGAGATTTCAATAATAATTAATCCAGATCCTAAAACTTTATGGAAAGATATTGAAAGTGATAAGAGTGATCCTTTTTGGAAAGATGATAATGTTTCAATAGTTGATATTGTTGGAGATAAGAAAATTGTAGTTGCTTCTAAAAGAGGGCGAAGTCATGCAAATGTAGGTACGTATAGAGATGATGATTTTGCGTATAAATACTTTAACAATTCTGGATGGACTGTAGTAGCAGTTAGTGATGGGGCAGGGAGCTATTCTTTATCAAGAAAGGGATCAGAAATTGCTTGTAATGCAGTTTTAGAATATTTTGAAAAATATTCAGACATTGAATTACATAAAGAATTTGAAGATAAATTACTAGAATTTAATACGTCAAGAGATGAGGAATTATTAAAAGAGATACAAATTCTTGCTAAAAAGAACTTATACAAAGCTACTGTTTTTGCTCATAATAAGATTAAAGAATTTGCGGATAAATTAGCACTTGATAATCCTGAATTATTCAATAATCCAAAAGCAAAATCTCCTTTAGATTATTTTCATTCAACCTTAATTTTTACACTTTTTAAAAAGTTTGATTTTGGTTATCTAGTTTTGACTTTTGGCGTTGGAGATTGCCCAATTGCGGTAGTTAATAAAGATAAGACGATTACTTCTTTAATGAATTGGTTAGATGTTGGAGAATTTGGAGGTGGAACACGCTTTATAACACAGCCAGAAATTTTCCATTCTGAAAGTAATCGAATGTCAACACGTTTTAATTTTCAAATTTTCCCTGATTTTAGTTATTTATTTTTAATGACAGATGGGATTTACGACCCAAAATTTGTGGTAGAAGCTAATCTTGAACGACACGAAAAATGGATGGAATTTATTTCTGATTTAGAAGGTCAGAATGACGATAAATCAGCAGTCGATTTCAGTTATGAAAATAATGAAATAGGTGATCAACTTTCGAAATGGATGGATTTTTGGAGTCCCGGAAATCATGATGATAGAACATTAGCAATAATTTATTAAGATGAGTACAAAAAGTGTAAATTCAATTATCACGCAAGGAAAATCTTATCAATATGTTGATAATGGTGATCCTATGCGCGGAGGAATGAAAGATGTGTATTTCAGTCCTGATAAAAAATATGTTGTCGCTTTTTATAGAGATCCACAAGATTTTAACTCTAAAGAAAGATTAAAAAGAATCGTTACAACCTATTATGATTCTTTCTTTAATAGAGAAGGTGGTGATTATTACAAAGAGTTGTATTCATGGCCTACTGATGTTATTGAGGAAAATAATAAAATTGGAGTTGTAGTTCCTTGTTATAATAGTAATTTCTTCTTTAAAAAAGGTTTTAATAATAATGACACTTTAAAAGGAGAGGAGAAAAACGGTAAATGGTTTGCTAGTGCTAAATTTAGAGTTAAAGATTCCAAAACAAAAATAGATAGTTCTGAATTAGGTGATTGGTTAAGTTATTTTCAAGTATGCGTAAATATATCACGAGGAGTAAAAAGATTACACGCTGCTGGATTAGCTCATTCTGACTTATCTTATAACAATGTATTGATTGATCCTGTAACTAAAACTGCTGCTATAATCGACATTGATGGATTAGTTGTACCAAATTTATTTCCTCCTGATGTGATAGGAACGACAGATTTTATTGCTCCTGAAGTGTTAGCTTCAAAACATTTAGCTATTGCTGACCCAAATAGGAAATTACCAAAAAGAGAAACGGATCTTCATGCTTTAGCTGTATTAATCTATATGTATCTATTATATAGACACCCATTAAGAGGTGGGCAATATTTTGGACAAATTGAAGAAATTGAAGAAGAAAACTTAATGATGGGTGAAAAAGCACTATTTGTAGAGCACCCCTCTAATGATAAGAATCGAAACTTTAAAAGAGAGTATGGAGATAATTTAATTAAATTTTCACCATGGACAGATTTAAAGAAAACACCTTATACGATAACCGGTCCTTATTTAAAAGATTTATTCGAACAAGCATTTATTAAAGGTTTGCATAATCCCATGGAGAGACCACCTGCAGTAATGTGGGAAGAGGCGCTAATTAAAACAAACGATTTAAAACTTCAATGTAGTAATTCTCAATGTGATCAAAAATGGTTTATTTATATAAATACTATTGATACAAGATGCCCTTTTTGTAACACAAAATACAACCAAACTATTCCTGTTTTAGACTTTTATTATCAGTTTAAAGAAGGTGTTTGGAAGCCTGAAAATCAACGATTAGTGATTTATAATCAAACTACCTTACATAAATGGCATTCAAATAAAAATGTATTAAGAAATGAAAGATTAACAACTCAAGACAAAATTAGAGATGGGTATTTTTCATTTCACAATCAAAAATGGGTTTTCGTAAATGAAAAATTAACATCATTAAAAGATGTATCAGAGGACAAAGAAATACCTGTTGGTTCAATGGTAGAATTATCAGAAGGTAAAAAACTTTTACTTTCTAAAGAAGAAGGTGGTAGAATTGTAATAGTATCAATAGCAAATAAATAAAAATAAAAAAGATGAATGAATTAATGCAACAAATTTTAGATAATCCAGGTGCCTCATTAGGTATAATTGGAAATTTAGTAATTATTGAAAGTTTACTTTCTGTAGATAATGCAGCAGTTTTAGCGACAATGGTAATGGATTTACCTGAAAAGCAAAGAGATAAAGCACTAAAGTATGGTATTTGGGGGGCTTATATTTTTAGAGGTTTAGCAATGATTTTTGCATCAATATTAATAAAAATATGGTGGTTAAAGCCAGTTGGAGGTCTTTATTTACTCTATTTAGTTTATGGTTATTGGAAAGGAAAACAAACTGAAACAAAAGAAGATGATATAGTAGATAAAAAATCTAATTGGCTATACCGTGTTACTGTTGGTTCATTGGGTAATTTTTGGGCAACAGTGTGTTTAGTAGAGTTGATGGATATGGCTTTTTCAATTGATAATGTTTTCGCTGCAGTCGCTTTTACACCAAATATTATTTTAGTTTGTATTGGAGTTTTTATTGGGATACTTGCTATGAGATTTATAGCACAATGGTTTGTAAAACTAATGGAAAAATATACATTCCTCGAAAATGCAGCATTTGTAGTAATTGCAATATTGGGTTTGAAATTAACATTGTCATTAGTAGAGCATTTTTCACCACAAAGTTCTTTAGCAATTTTTTTAAAAGGAGAGACTGCAGACATTATAATGTCAATAACGACTGTTTCAATCTTTTTTATTCCAATTTTAACCGCCCGTTTTTTTAATTTCCCAAAGAAAAACATTTAAATAAAATTCCCTCTTTGTAATTTAAATTCAAAGAGGGAATTTCAACTAAACTTACTAAACTAATCCATAAATGAAAAAATATTCAACCTTGATTTTATTTATGTTTTTTAACATAGTAATCACAACAAATTCATTTTCACAATCATATACAACCGAATCTAAGAGTTGTGGTTCGTGTGGAAAATCTGTTTCAAACAATTCTAGAGTTGGCATGTATTGCCCTCATTGTAATGTGCGTTGGGGATATGAAAACGAAACAAAGAAAACTCATACAAATTATAATTACGACTACAATTATAATTCGTATGAGAAGACTTCAGGAATGACAATCATATGTGTTAATTTAAGATCTGCTTCTTCCATCTTCAGAAATTTTAAAAGTGTTACCAAGCTATTCTTCTGTTAAAATTATATCATCAGGATCTTGTCTTGGTATTATGTTGAATATTCTTAAGATTAAGTTAACGATAGAATAATAAGAGGATACGAAAATAAAAAGCACATTAGTTGATGAGTTTAAAATGAATACTACAATTAAAGTCTTAATATCCCTTCCATGTTTCTTCTGTCTAGCAGTTATGTCATTCATATACTTTCAATTTGTGCGTTTTGCAAGTTGTATAGCATTTGGATATTTAGCATATCAATCGAACTAAGAAAAATTTAAAAAGAGAGAATTATTTATATTGTTTTATTTCAACCCTTCTTGAAAATATCTTCAGTTAGAGAATTTGATTGATGTATTGGTTTGAATTTAATCAATTGTTACTAATTTTAAAGAATTTAAAACAAACCATTAAAAAATGCTAAAAAACCTACTTATCCTTTCAACTCTATTTTCCTGCACAACAAAAGTTGTGCAACTAAAAAGAGAACCTAAAACCTCTCCAATCAAAGAAGAACCAATAATTTTATCCAAATACGGCAACAAAATAGGTATTCTCGAATTTCAATTTAAGAGTGGTGTTGTTTTAATCACTTCAAAAAATAAGCTGTTTCAAAAAGTAAATTTAAAAGCAACTTCATTCGATAAATTTGAGTTAATTGATTGGGATTTTGACGGGTTAAAAGATATATCCATTTTACAGGAAGAAGGTTCAGGTGGTAAAGTTTATGAAGTTTGGAATTACAACGAAGATAAAAACCAATTTATTTTTAATAAGGATATTTCTAATCAGTTTGTTGAGATAGATAGCCTTAAGCAAAGAATTGTTTTTCATTACAGAGAAGGATGGCAACTTGAAGTTTGGAGTTATTGTAAATATAAAGAAAATAAGTTGGTTTTAGATTACGCTAAAAAAGTAGAGAGATGGGATGATCAAAAACGAAATTCTTGGATAAAAACTTCAACTCAAAAGATTATCAACGGTAAGGAAGTTATAAAAGCCGATAGTTTAATTGTGAAAGGCTAATCTAATTACCTCAACCTCAATCTCAATCTCAATCTCAACCTCAATTCCTCACTTCGTCCATATTTTATTCGTAGAAACTCCATAGCAACTGTTGCACTGACCATATTTAACCGGAGAAGACATGTGAGTTTAGATAAGGTGAAAACACCCAAAAGAAAATAATTTACGTTAATTAATGTTTCCTTTATTATGTTTCTCAATTGAAAGTAGTTTTAGAAATAATGGAAGGCAAAATAGTTGCATGAAATCAATATTAGAATATTGGATTAAATTTAATTAAAATATTGTATATTCGCTTTATGAAAGATGAATTTTCAAATACAGAGCGCGAGCCGTCATTAAAAATTTTAAAGCAATTGATGAAAGAAGTTGCTGAAGAAGCGAAGCAAAAAGCTGTAGTTTCAAATCAGAAATTGATGAATGCTGTTAATGAAGAAGTTAAGCGCTTAAATTTGAAATATAAATTTTAGTGAAATCAAAAAAACCTATTTTAATCGTTATAGCTGGACCTAATGGTTCAGGAAAAACTTCAATCACATCAAAAATTCTTAAACACGAGTGGATTGAAAATTGTGAGTATGTCAATCCCGATAATATTGCGAATGAATTGTTTGGAGATTGGAATTCTCGAGAAGCAATATTACAAGCAGCTCAATACTCACAAAATTTAAGAGAAGAATGTATTTTAAATAAGAAAAGTTTAATATTCGAAACTGTTCTTTCAGCAGAAGATAAAATTGATTTTATTTTTCGTGCTAGAAAAGAAGGGTTTTTCATTCGAGTTTTTTTTGTCGGAACCGATAATCCTAAAATAAATGCCTCTCGTATTGTTCAAAGAGTTATTGAAGGTGGACATGATGTGCCAATTTCAAAAATAATTTCAAGGTATAGTAAATCAATTGCCAATTGTGCTATAATTTCTAAAATAGTTGATAGAATGTACGTTTATGATAATTCTTTAGAATATAAAAATCCTAAATTATTATTTAGATCCGTTAATGGAAAAATTAAAAAGAAATATCATAATTTACATGAATGGTCAAATTCAATTTTTGAAAATTTAGTTCATAAACTTCCTAGTAATAATTAAAATAAACTACTTCGTCCAAATCTTATCTGTAGAAACCCCATGGCAACTATTGCACTGACCTGAACTAATAGGTGATGACATATGTTTAGAAATTGTTTTTCCAACAACAACAGGGTAAAGTCCTGAACCAAAATCAATTGCTTCAGTAGTGTAGAAATTTCCTAAAGCATCTACTTGAACTGTGTATTTAAGATTGGTACCTTTTGAATCAGAATACAATTGAACTGTTGTATTAGGATTTGTTTTCGACAGCAATGTATCATAAACTGTACCAGCTACTTGAAACCATCCTTCACCTTTTCCACCGCTAACGTGACAACTCATGCAGTTTTGCCCCATGTTATGACTTTCACTTTTGTTGTTACCGCTAATTTTAGTTTCTGTTTTGTTTTTTTTACAGGCTTGTAAGGGTAGAATTAAAATTGAAAGAATTAAAAGACTCGATTTGAAAAATGTATGTTTCATAATTCTCAGTTTATTACAATAACGAATTAATAATAGCTTTATTTCAATTCAATTGTTTTATAATCTCTTCTTTGGACATATAACCTAGATTATTCAATTTTAATTCATTGTTTTTATAAAAATGTAGAGTAGGTAAACCCTCAATTTTTAACTCTTTTGCTAAAACATGGTTTTGATCTACGTCAATTTGAATAATTATAACCTTATCCGCCATTTCTTTTGAAATTTCTTCAAGGTGAGGTCTCATTTTTTTACAAGGAGCACACCAAACAGCAAAGAAATCAACTATAACTATTTTGTCTGAAGTAATAAGTTTATCAAATTGAGATTTTGTCATGCCTTCTGCTTTTGGTTTCGTTGAAGTATTTGTAGTTTCTGACAATCCTGCACTTCTCCAGTTCATCATGCCCCCATTTAATTCATAGACTTCTTTAAATCCTTCAGAACGCATTTTACTAGCAGCAGACGAACTTCTACCACCACCAAGACAATAAACTAAAACAGGCTTGTTTTTATCTAATTTTGAAATTTGTGTTTCAAATTGATTTCCATTCCAATCTACATTTTTTGCATTTTCAATATGACCTTCGGAAAATTCTTGAGGAGTTCTAACATCTAAAATGGTTGCTTCTGGAAATTCTTCTATTTTTTTAGAAAATTCAGTCGGATCAAGATTGGTTTTTGAAGTTTGGCTATTTGTACAACTTGTAAATAGAACTGTAAACAGAACAATTGATAAACTAATAATTTGTTTCATTTGTAGGTATTTTTTTATTTTAATATTGTTTTATCTTCTTCCCCAAATCGAGTAAAGAAATTCATCCATAAAAGTCTTGATATTCTGAAAGTTGGTGTCATTAACAGAATAATTGAAAGTCCAAGAAAGGTTAAATATGGAAAAGCACTCACTCCAATAAAAAATTCATTAACACCCCAAGTGAATACGAACCAAGCGACCATTATCGCATAACTTACATACATCGCCCCGTAAAAAAAACCAGGTTCTTTGTCGTATAAAAGTCCGCACGAACTACATTTTTCATGCATTTTATCAAAAGTCTTGAGTTTAAAAGGGTTTTTGGAAATAAACACATCACTTCCATGGCATCTCGGACATTTATTTTTTGAAACGGAATATAGAATTTTACTCAACATTCTCTTTTGTTTTAGAATTTGAACTTATTTTAGAATTTCAAAATTAATACTTAATTGTTGTTTCCAATCTAACTTTCGAATTAATAGAGTTCGAAATTAAGCAAGCAGCTTCCGATTTTTGTAAAATTCGTTCAGCTTTTTCTTTGTCAGATTCTTTGACTAATTTTAAAATAGGTTTTAACAGAATTTCTGTCATCAAAAATTTACCATCAATTTTTTCTAATTTACCTTCACCAGAACAAGAAAAATTGGTAAAATCTAATTTTGAGTTTTCTGCTATAGAAAGAAAAGTCGTCATGAAGCAACTATTAACAGCCGCAGTAAATAAATGCTCAGGAGACCAAATACCATCTATTCCTTTTGGGAATTGTGGAGGTGTTGCAACCTCAATCGAAGTTTTTAATTCGGGTGAAGATATTTCGCCCAATCGATCTGATTTCCAAGTTAAATTTACGTTGTATATGTGTGTTTCCATAATAATGTTTTTAACCACAGAGTACTTTGAGTTTTACACAGAGTCTCGCAGAGTTTATTTTTTTGTTGTATCACATTTTTTTGTGGGTATAGCGCAACTGCTTCCACAACACCCAGTATTTGTTAGTGATTGAAATAATAAGAATACCGCCAAAAATCCAGCAATTGGATCTTTATGAATAATAGCTTGATAGGCAATAATAAGGCCAAAGACTAATCTCAAAGCACGACTAAAATTCCAATTTGTAAAAAGTGTATCTTTCATTATTCCTACTTATTTGTAACTCAATCTCAACCTTAACCTCAATCTCTACCTCAATCTAAGTTTCAACTAAATCTTATTCTTTAACCCATACCAACCTCCACCATTGTGAACGTTTATATAGCCATTTGATTTTAGGATATTTTTAGCAGAAGCACTTCTCATACCTGATGCACAGCAAGTTATAATTGTAGTGTTTTTATCTTTTAATTTAGATAAATTATTACTCAACTGATCCAAAGAAATATTCATAGAACCCTTAATTGCCCCACCAGCATATTCGCCTTTTGATCTTACATCTAAAATTATAGCACCTTGTTTTACTAATTCGGCATAGTCCACTTTTGAACCTAAGCCGAATAATTGCTTTAACATATTTATCATTTTTTAAAGATTTTGAGATTGAATATAATTTACATCTAACCAAGAACCACCATTGACACATACAATACCTTGCATTTCTAAGTAGCGATGAGCTTGCCCGCTTCTATTTCCTGATGCACAACAAAGCACAATTGGACTTTCGAAATTTTGAATATCCATAATACGTTCAGTTATTTCTTGAAGAGGGATATTTATAGAACCAACAACATTTCCACCTCTAAATTCATCTGGAGTTCTTACATCAACAACAGTTCCTTTTTTTTCTTTAATAATTTGTTCTACGTTCATTTTTTTGTTTTTTAGATTTATATATTATTTATTTTTCCAATCATACAACTTGTATAGCTTTTCAGTTGTAATAAAAGTCCGTTTTTT
>CANCQX010000026.1 GCA_947380375.1 Flavobacteriales bacterium | reverse complement strand
TGTGCTAAAATGATTCTCAACGGAAATCTTCAACTAAAAGGAGTTCAATTACCAATAATGCTAGAAGTTTACAATCCCATATTAAATGAATTAGAAGAAAACGGGATTAAATTTATTGAAAAGGAAGTTTTTTGAGGTTTAGATTTAGGTTGGTTGAAACACTTGGAACCAACTATTTGACTAAATTAGATAGGAAACAAGAAATTTATGAAAATGAAGAAAAAAGAATTTTTATAATTCAAATTAAAGTTGTAAATTATTGTATAATTATTTAATATAACGATGCAAGAAAAAACAACAATGTACTTCTTACCTGAATTTGATGAATTGATAACTAATCAAGAAACTCGTTCTACTTTTTATGAAGATAACTATATTTGGTACACGACATCTTTAACTGATGCGGAAGAAACCGAAAGTTGGACAGTAAACTTTCTAGAAAATTGGGGACTTAATTAATCGTTAGTAAATTATTACAAAAAAACTATTGGAGTAGAGAAATTTACTCCTTTTTTTATTCATTTATTTTTAGCGCATCAATTCACAATTGCAAGACGAAACATTTCTATACTTTTATCATTATTAAATACCGTCAAACTAAAGTAGGTTGCTTTTTCTGAAGGAATTCCAACTTCTGAAAGTATTTCTAATACATTGATGGTATTAAAATTTTCAATCGAAAATGTCTTTTCATTTTCTTTATATCCTACAAGTGTTACTTCAAATTTTACTTTGAAATTTGTATCAATTTTTGAACTATTTTTAAATTTTGGAGTTATAACAAGTTGTCGAACCTGATCGATTGTTAAACTTCTGTTTTCAACTGATTCACCATTCAAGGTTAAATCAACTTTCCAAATTTCATTTTTATTTAGTTCGGGTACTTGTTTAATGAACTCTCCATTTTTCCAAAATTCTGAATATAATGTATCGCCTTTTTTATTAAAATAGGTCCATTTTCCTGTTGGCACACTACAATATCCTCTTTTTTGAATTGTTTTCCAATCCCAATTTCCTGAATTATTTTCTTTGTATTGACCACTTAGTTTAACTTTTCCATTTGGATAAAATTCTTTAAAATCACCAACTCCACAATCAGTGCAAGAAACTATTTCACGAAGTAGAATGTCATTTTTATCATAGTATTTTAACAGACAAGGACAACACGATTCTAAGTTGTTCCAATTAGGTTTGTATTTGTCATAGGTAGATTTTGAAATCTTTTTTCCATCTAATTCATATACCGCTTTTCCTTTAATAGTCTGAAATGAAACTCCAACAGAATACATCTTCTTTGTAGAAAGTTTTTTATAAATAGTTGGGGAATCCGATTGACCAAAAACTGATAAATTAGTAAAAATAAGCAGCAATATGATTAATGTATTTTTTTTCATATTAAGTAGTAAATAAATGATTTTCAAAATTTTAAATTTAAATAGAAGCTCGATTATTTTTAATATCAACCTCATCCCTCAAACTAAACCTTAACCTTAATCTTAACCTAACTCTTACCCTTTATAAAAATTCATTTCATCAATATACTTTCTTACAGGTTCTGTTAGAAGATAACGGATATCTTTTCCTTGTTTAATAGCATTTCTTATAAAAGTGGCTGATATTTTCATAATAGGTGCTTCGTTACAAATATGAACATTTGGAAGTTTACCAAATTCATTAACTTTCTGTTCTTCAATAGTTTTATTCACGTCAATTTCTTCTTGCTCCGTTAAAACTCGCGGATATACATAAAAAGAATAATTCTTTAAAATAACTTCATAATTGAACCACTTATGTAAAGTTCGTAGGTTATCCTCTCCCATTATGAGTGAAAATTCATTTTTTGGATATTTCTCAGACAAATAAGCTAATGTGGTTGCGGTATAGCTAGGTTTTGGTAATTTAAACTCAATATCACACGCTTTCAATTTAGGATTATCCTCTATGGCTACTCTTACAATTGCTAAACGATGAATATCAGATAATAAAGTTGCCTTATTTTTTAAAGGATTTTGTGGTGAAACAACTAACCAAACTTCGTCTAAATCGGTGTATTCGACCATGTAATTAGCAATCACTAAATGTCCAATATGGATTGGATTAAAAGTGCCAAAATACAGACCTATTTTCATTAGTTTTTGATAAAATCTAAGATTAAATTTTGTGCTTTATGACAAGCTGCATCTAAATGATCATTAATTAAAACAACATCAAATTTAGGAGCATATTCTAACTCAGTATTTGCTTTTTTCATTCGTTGCTGGATTTTTTCCTCGGTCTCTGTACTTCTCTTACGAAGTCTTTTTTCCAATTCATCATAGCTCGGAGGTTGCACAAAAATTGAGAGTGCTTGATCTCCAAATATGCGTTTTATATTTAATCCACCAATTACATCAACATCAAAAACAACTGTTTTCCCATGCGACCAAATACGTTCAATTTCTGATTTTAATGTTCCGTAAAAATTATCGGTATATACCTCTTCCCATTCAACAAAAGCATCTTGCTTTATATTGTCTTTAAATCCATCTAAACCTAAGAAATGATAATCTCTACCATCCATTTCATTTGATCTAGGACTTCTACTACAAGCAGAAACTGAAAATTCTAATCCTAAATTTTGTTTCAATAAATAATGTACAATAGTAGTCTTCCCTGCCCCTGAAGGAGCCGAAAAAATAACACATTTACCCTGTTTATTCTCTAACATATTCTTTTATTAATTCAAATCAACTAACTAATTGCTAATCGCTAATAACTAATTGCTACAAAGTATTCAAAATCTGTTCCTTAATCTTTTCTAAGTTGTCTTTCATATCGACAACCAATTTTTGCATTTCAGCATGGTTACTTTTACTTCCTAAAGTATTAATTTCTCTTCCTATTTCTTGAGAAATGAAACCTAATTTTTTTCCTCCAGAAGGTAAAATCATTGTTTCTAAGAAGTAATCCAAATGGTTCATTAAACGCATTTTTTCTTCAGAAACATCCAATTTTTCAATGTAAAAAATCATTTCCTGCTCAAAACGATTTCCATCGTAAGATTTAGATTCTAACTCCTCTAAAGCTTTACGCATACGTTCACGAATTGTGTCTATACGCTCATTTTCATATTTAGGAACGTCTAATAATAACCTTCTAATATCTTCTATTCTTTCTGTAAATTCTTTCTCCAAAGCAGCTCCCTCTTGACGACGGAAGATATTTAATTGTTCTGAAGCTTCCTTTACTAATCCAAGAATCCAATCTTTTTCTTCAACCGACAATTCTTCTTTCTCGTTGATATAAATGTCAGGCATTCTTAAAATCATCGATAAATAATCTTCCGAAGTTTCACCTATAGCATCGTTAACTGCTTTTAAATCTTTATAATACGCTTTTGCTAAATCTTGATTTATTGTGTAGTTTTTAGCATCACCTGTACTATCAATATTAATCGTTACATCTACTTTACCTCGGTCTAAATATTCCCCGATTATTGATCGAATATTCCCTTCCAATTCTTTGTAAATAGGGGCATAACGAACATTTAAATCCAACGATTTACTATTCAAAGATTTTATCTCAACCGAAACTCTTTTTTCAAGATAGGCAGCTGTTGCTTTACCATATCCAGTCATTGATTTTAACATACGATGTAATTTTGCATAAAAGTAGTGAAAAAGAGTTTAAGATTGAAGATTTGACTAAGACTTAGCGAAATGAAATTTCCATTTTAAACTAAGAAATAGAATAAAATTTCCTTATTTTCGCACCCTTAATATTATTAATAATGACACGTCAAGAACTTGTAGAACAAATTCGAATTAAAAAATCTTTCTTATGTGTGGGATTGGATACTGATCTTTCTAAAATTCCTTCCCATTTGTTGGAAACAGAAGATCCTATTTTTGAATTTAATAAAGCAATAATTGATGCTACAAAAGATTTTTGTGTAGCCTATAAACCAAACATTGCTTTTTACGAATGTCACGGTCCAAAAGGTTGGGAATCTTTGAAAAAAACGTTGGATTATATCCCTAAAAATATCTTTACAATTGCAGATGCAAAAAGAGGAGATATTGGTAACACTTCAACTTATTATGCTAAAACTTATTTTGAGTATTTAAATTGTGACAGTGTTACAGTTGCTCCTTATATGGGAGAAGACAGTGTTACTCCTTTTTTAGAATTTGAAAATAAATGGGTGATTTTACTTGCCTTAACTTCAAACAAAGGAGCTTTGGATTTTCAATTTACAACGGATGAAAAAGGCGAAGAATTGTACAAAAAAGTACTTCGAACATCTTCTAAATGGGGAAATGCTGATAATATGATGTATGTAGTTGGAGCTACTAGAGCTGAAGGGATAGGAGAAGTTCGTAAAATAGTTCCGAACAACTTCTTTTTAGTTCCAGGAGTTGGTGCTCAAGGAGGTTCTTTACAAGATGTAGCTCAATTTGGTTGGAACAAAGATTGTGGATTGTTAGTGAATTCTTCTCGTGGTATTTTATATGCATCAAAAGGAATAGATTTTGCTGAACAAGCTAGAATTGAAGCAAAGAAATTACAAGAAGAAATGGCTGTTATTTTGGAGAGTAAAGGGTTTTAATTTTATTTTATCAATTTAAGGTAGTTATCAGGAGTAAAAACTCCAAGTTTGCTATTTTTAAAATCTTTTGTATTACGAGTTAAGATGACGTTGATAGAGTTTGAATTTTCAGCGGCATAATTTTGCAAAGCATCTTCAAAATCTTTAAACTTTGAATTTAAAGATTTATAGACAACTGCTTTATCAATTATTAAAACATCAGTAATTGTTAATAGTTTATTAAGTTTTTCTATTACTTTTTCGTGACTTGCTACTTTTCGTAATAAATAGTACATATTACTATAAATCACAGGAGTTATAAATCCTTGAATTTTATTTAATTCACACAAGGATAATATTTTCGCTGAATCTAGCGAAAAGGGTTGTCTATCAAAAAAGAAATCTAAAAGAACATCTGTATCAATTAATACCTTTTTCATTATAAATATTTTTTCGATAAACGGTTCCTTAATTCTTTCTTGTAATCAAAATTTTCAGGAGCTTTAAATGAACCTTGTAACGATTGAACTAAAGGAGTTATTTCAGTTTCTATAGTTGAATTTTCCTGTGTGATTATTTTTAAATAATTTTCAATAATATCTGAAAGACTTCTCCCTTTATCTTTAGCAAAAGATTTTGCTTTTTCGATAATAGATTGTTCAATTGTTAAAGTGAGTTTCGTATTCATAACTTGAATTTTAATCAAAAATACAAAACAAATTTAACACGTGCAAATAAATTTTAAAACACACGTGTTTTTACTAATCCAAAATCTTCGAATCAATAATTAATCTGTAAATATTTAGTATGATTCACCCTTTAAAATTTGGATTAGCAAAACGTCTGTCGGTTAAAAATTCTTTGTCGGTTAATGTCTGTAAAAACAAAATAATATTCTGCTTTTCTTCAAAAGATAATTCACCAATTTTATTCATTTCAGGGTGCTGATTGGTTGTGTGATTTTCTTTTGAGCCATAATAATTTAACACATCTTTCAATTTTTTAAATCGTCCATCGTGCATATAGGGATAAGTTCGTTCAATATTGCGCAAAGAAGGAACTTTATAGGAATAATAATCTTCTTTTTTACCTGAGATTAGTCCTCTTCCTATATCATTCAGTGATGAATCTGGGATTAATCCATTGTTTTTAAATGTATTGTCGGTAAACAAGGGTTCAGTATGACAACTCACACATTTACTTCTAAAAAGTTGTAATCCTTTTTCCTCTTCAATTGTAAATTTCTCTTTTCCTGCGATGTATTTATCGTATCTCGAATTGTTTGAAATCATCAGTCCCACAAATTGTGTAATTGACTTTAACATTCGCTCAGATGAAATCAAGCTATCTTTATAGGCTTTGAAAAATAGACCTTTATATTTACTGCTTTTCTTTAATTTAATAACTATTCCTTCCAATGTTTCATCCATTTCTTTTGGATTGGTGATTGGAGAAATCGGTTGAATTTCCAAATGATTTACTCCCCCATCGAACATAAATGATTTGTTCCAAATCAAATTTTGAAGGGCTGGAACATTTCTGTTTCCAATTCTACCGTAAATACCGTGACTCAAAGTATGATCGATGTGAGCAAAAGCAGCTATTCGTTCGTGACAACTTGCACAACTTACAGTATTATCTTTCGAAAGAATTTCATCGTAAAACAATTCTCTCCCTAAAAGAAAAATTTCGGGTTTTAATTTATTGTTTTTAAAAGTATAAAAAGGCGTTGGGAAATTTTTTGGAAGACGAAGTTTAACGTCTTTTTTGGTAATTATAAAATAAGGATTGGCATCGTGAACATAACTAACGAAAGCAGTGCAAATCAAAAAAAGAAAAAAGAAAAATCCGGCTTTACTTTTCATTTTTAATCTCGATTAATTGAAAAATATCTGCGTAATTAGCTGCAATAACGGTCGCATTTAAAGGATTATTTACAACTGGTATTTCTGAAAAATCTATTGTAGTTGGATTTTTTAAGATTTCTGCAACATCAACTTTCAACTGTATTTGAGCAGAATTATTCTTTCCAATTTTAACAGATTGATTGAAAGGAATCTTCACTTTTTTAATGCAATTTTCTACTTGTTTATATCCTCCGATATGGTATTCCAAAATAGTTCCTGGAGCAGGAGAGAATTTAGATTTTCCTTCTAATTTCATAAAGATATAGCCTGTGTTCCAAGTCCAAAACATTGCGTTGATAGGGTCTAATGCGCTTGATTGTGCACCACTACAATTTCTCGCACTATCTACTCCAATTATAAATTCAAGTGAAATATATTCTCCTTCGGGAATAGTAGTTAAAGGAATAGATTTTGAAGATTGCTTCTCCTCATCTTCTGAAATTAAATAATAATTATCAATAAAATAGGAAGAACCATCATTTCGATTGAATTTTAACTGTCCGATATAATAATTAAATTTTGAAATTGTAAAAGTTTGATTCAATGAATTATAATAAATCGAATCATCCAAAGTCAATAACTTTTCTCCAACAAAATGATTGAATTGAATAGTAACATTTGTTTGAGATTTTTGAGAAAAAAGAAAAACGGGAACCAAGACATTCATTGCCAAAATACCTATTTTATAGAATTTTATTTTTCTCATTTATCTTTATCTCGGTTTCACAATTTGATAGGTTGTCTTTTTAGAACCTACCTCTAAAGTTAAAAAATAAGTCCCATTAGATACATTAGTTAAATCTAATGTATATCCAATTGTTGGTTGCATAAATGGAATATTTTGAATTAACTCTCCTTTTATGTTGTACAAATTTCCTACCACATTATTTATACTTGTAGCATCCATATAAATATACGCATAATCGACAGTTGGATTTGGCATAATTTGACATTTGATTTCTGTGTTTTCTAATACATCTATTCCTGTAATAACTACCGGACTATAAATTGTTGTACTTCCTAGTATTGTATTATGTCCGCCTGTTGGTCCAGTATTTCCTAATTGAACAGTTCCATAATAAGTTGGTCCGATTACAAAAGGATAAACAGGATTAAGATTAGCATCAATTGTAACGAAATAAGCATAAATTCCATTCGGATAATCTGGAGTTATGCAAAAACGTCCGTTGTGTTCGTCTAAATCTCCTGCTCCTTGCGTAAAAACATAATCTTCACACATACTCTTTAATGGATAATTAGTATTCACTGGTGGTCCATTTAATCGAGATGAAGCAGTAGACAAAACATAACTACTTGTCATTCTTTTAATTGCACCTGTTCCGTTTACGTTTGTATATCCATAAGCTCCATAAATTGGATAACCATCAAAAGCATATCCAATAATTGGTGAGTGAACTGTAGTTAAAGTAGCATCATATAAACATTTAGGATTTACATGATGATGATAAGCTCCATTTGGTCCAGGATGACCTAAACAATTATCAAAACTTAAACCTTCATAATAAAGTGCATTTCTATTCCAACCATTTGTAGTTGTTCCTTGAGAAAAAGAACTAGTAGCATTGTCCCAATATTGACCATCTTTTGGGTTGTAAATAGAAACACCATTACTCCAAATTCCAATATTGCCCAATGCAGTATTTGTTAAAGTTCCAGTATTTTTAATAGGATTTCTTGTGAATTTACTTATAAAAATCTGATTAATAGGAATATTTGGATTAGAAGCCCAAGGACCAATATTATATCCTGGTATGCATGAACTACTAACATAAACATCAGTAGCTGTATACTGAACAATTTGTACGTTGGAGGGTAAAGAATTATATCCTGTCGCAGAAGTTGTATTTCTAATCCAAGAAGTAATTTCAGGACCTTGAGCCAAAAGCTGCATTACACTTAAAAGTGAAATTGATATTAAATATAAATTTTTCATAGCTGTTCTAAAATGTTTAATACGAATTAACAATTTTTAAACTGAAAGAAAAAATAATACCGTTAAATGAACTGATTGTATAGGAGAATGAAAAATTTAATCTGTTTTTTATTCGAATCAATGCTTATCGAAACCTTCTACAAACTTGACTAATAAAGTTGTTATATCGTTGTATTCTACAAAGCTTAAATTTTCATACGTATCAAATACATCGTGGTAATTTTTATTTGGACCTTGCGTATAAATAAAGAAGGCAGGAACACCTTTTGTGGTAAACCAGTAATGATCGGAATTTTTTGTTGGTCCACGTTTTTTAATTTGCGTCAATAATTGATTGTCATCATTAATTTTTTGAAGTCGTGCAAATTCTGTTTCAAAATTAGTTGCATTAACAACCGTAATACCTTCCTCTCCGCTTCCCATTATATCTAAATTGATTAAGAAATCCATCTTTTTCAATTTCATTGTTGGATGATTTACAAAATATTCTGATCCTACAAGTCCTGCTTCCTCTCCCGCAAAGGCAATAAATAATAGATTACAATTTGAAGGATTTTCTTTGAAATATTTTGCCATACTTAACAACATTGCCGTTCCGCTTGCATTATCGTTTCCACCTGGAAAATAAGTAGACAAACCCATTCTTCCCAAATGATCATAGTGAGCGGTAAATACAATTGTTTTTGCTTTTTTAGTTTTAGAAGGTAAATAAGCAATTACATTTTGAGATGTATGTTTCTCAATAAAAACAGACTCAATATCTACCTTCCATTCTTTATTATCTTTAAAAATGGAATCTTGAACTTGAATAATCGGATTTTTTAATTGATCTCTTCCAACAGACCACATAAATTTTTTATTCACCACTTCAATAACAGGAACAAATTCTGCAACTTCATATTTTATAGAGGCTAATAACTTCAATGAATCAACCGATAAATTTCCAAAATTAAAAACTACGGAGTTATAGGCAGAAGTCTTATTTATGATTTCCTTTATTTCAGCTATTAACCTTTCTTGATTAAGTGCTATTTTGGCAGAAATAAGTTTCGGTTTTAAAATTGTCTCACAACTTTTTGAAGAAGGGTCAATTAAAAAATGAATACCTGGAATTAATTCTTTTTCATCTATCTTCATTTCCATTTTACGTGGAAAGGTATTTACACCAAATGAAAAATATTGAAAGTAAGACCGTTTTAACGATCTTACTCCTATTTTTTTATATTCTTCAGCAATGAATTGAGCAGCAATAGAATCTCCGCCATTTACGTAGCCACGGCCCTGAAATTCAGGTGAACATAATGATTTAGTAATTCTTCGGACCTCTGCTATTTGTCCGAAACTTGTATTGTATAATAATATAAAAAGTAAGTACGTAAGTAAATTACGCATATCTACGAATAATCTTTTGCATAAATTCAGCAACTGTTTCGCTTTCTACATCCCAATTATTAGAAACTGCAAACTCAGCAACTTTCGTACGTGCATTTTCAGAAGATACTTGTTGATCTAATGTTTTAATTGCGTTTGAGAAATCCTCACTTGATCCATCAAATAATTCATTGATGAATTGCAATCTTTCATTGATTCCAAATGATCCTATCAAAGATTGAATTTTTGTAACTCCAAATTGAGAAGCAATATTACTATCCACCTGATTGTATTTGTGAATAAAAACAGCTAAATCTCCATAACTAAAAGAAGAAAATTGACCAACTTGCTCCTCTTTTTGTTCCTCAATTACTGGTGTTTGAATAACCGGCTCTGTAATTATTTGTTGAATTATTGTTGGTTGAATTTCTTCAATAATTTCATTTTTTATTTCAAAATTTTCTTCTTCACGAATAAATTGAGGGGCAACAGGACTTGGAGCTATAGGATTAATATATACTGGAGCTTCTGTTTCACTTTCCTCTTTTTTCTTTTCAAAAAAACGTGCTAAATTTTCCAAGTGTGCCTTTTCAACATCTGACATTGTTTGTTGAACAGGAATCTCTTTGCTTTCTTCAACCTCCTCATTAAAAGACGAATGTTCGGAATTAAAATAAGAATCAGTTTCTTCAATCTCTTCCTTTACAATTTCTTCAAAATTAGATGTTTCATTAACAGGTGTTTCAATAATTACTTCCTTTACTTCAGGAACAACATTGATTTTCTCTTCTTCAATTTCATCAAGTTGACTTCCAAAAAGACTGAACCCAAAAGAAGGCTCATCTTTTACATCCAATTTGAAAAGAGGTGCCTCTTCTTCAATTGTTGGCTCCTCAATAATGATTTCTTCAACTACAACCTCAATCGTTGGAGTTGGCTCTTCGATAATTTCAATTGGAGCTTCTGTACTAACAACTTCTTCAACAATTTCGGGAACTTCCGTTACAACTGGTCTAACACCAAAAACTTTTTCTTCAAATGCTTTATATCGAAGAATTAATATTCTCTCATTAAGATCACGGCTTAGCTTTACTAATTCTTCTAATTCTTCAATTGATAGATTACCATTGTCCATTTGTTTGAACAAAACTGCAATTTCAACTAATATATCTTCTTTTGAAATAAAATTTCCCATACTACTTTTAAAAAATCTATGTTTTCGACACTTAACTTAAAGCTTATTTTAATCAAAAAGAGAAAAACAACTTTGAGACAATAAAAATACATACTAACTTAATGTAGATACTATTGCATCATTTTTTTTGTATTCAGTAAGTTGTTAATAACCTTAACAATTACTAAACATACATAATTAACTGATTAACAACAACATAATTACAATTAAGTGCTAAAACAATTTATACGTGGTTAAGAAAAAGTTCAAAATATTAATTTTCTTATAGTAATTTAGCTTAAAATAAAAATTTAGTAAGTCGCCGTTGAAAATTAATATTTCAAATAGAGAAATTTGTACACAAACAAATGGACGTTTTTTAACGGAGCCTAATGACACAATTATAGATAATATTTCCTACGACTCAAGGAAAATTATTCAAAGTAAAGGAATATTATTTTGTGCGTTGAAAGGACATTTTCGAAATGGTCATCTTTACATAGAAAATGCCTATTTAAGAGGTGTTCGCTCATTTATTGTTTCAGAAGAAATAGAAACAACTGATTTTCAAGATGCTACTTTTATATATGTCACAAATACACTTTGGGCATTGCAGGAAATAGCAAAGCACCACCGATTAAAGTTTACATTTCCTATAGTAGCAATAACTGGTAGTGTCGGAAAAACAATGGTTAAAGAATGGGCTTATCATTTTCTTTCATCTAAATTACGTGTCATTCGAAGTCCCAAAAGTTATAACTCACAACTTGGTGTTGCTCTTTCGTTATTAGAATTAAATGAAAACTGTGATGTGGCATTAATTGAAGTAGGTATATCTAAGCCAAATGAAATGGGTCGATTAAAAAAAATAATCCAACCAACTATAGGAATATTTACAGCTTTTGGATCGGCACATAAAGAAAACTTTCCTTCTTTAGAAAGTCATTTACAAGAAAAATTGGCTTTATTTACAGATTGTAAAACCACTTTTTTTCATTCATCTATTCCGTTAAACAAAGAACAAATAAATATTATAAAAGGTATTTCCGTTACTAATGAAGCGTTAATTCCTTACCAAAATGAAATCCCTTTTACTGATAATGTAAGTATTCATAATTTAGAATTAGCGGTGGAATTGGCAAATGAATTTTCAATTCCTACTTTAGATATTCATTCTAAAATTGGTTCTCTTCCAAGATTGGCATTAAGAATGGAAACTTTTGAAGGAATAAATGGAAATTTAATCATTAATGATACTTATAACCTTGATTTTGATGCTTTAACACAATCTTTAGAACATCAATTTTTGGTAGCTAATAACCGTCAAAGGGTTGTTGTAATCGGTTTAGACGATGAATCCAAATCGAAGAAAAATGAAATCGAACGAATAATAGCTCCTTTTCACCCCGAAAAAATACTGTATTTAACAGCTGATTCTGAGATTGAAAAAATTGAAAATAGTGTCCTATTAATTAAGGGTTCACGAAAATCAGATATGCAAAAAATTGCGAGACAATTTAGATTGAAAAATCATAAAACATACCTCGAAATAGATCTAAATGCAATTCGTCACAATCTAAGTGTTTTTAAAAGTTATTTGAAACCAGAAACTAAAATTTTAGCAATGGTAAAATCAAATTCCTACGGATCTGGAACAGAAAAAATGGCTACTTTTTATGAACAGCAAGGCGTAAATTATTTAGGTGTCGCCTATGTTGACGAAGGAGTGGAATTGAGAAAACAAGGAATAAAACTACCTATTCTTGTTATGAATGCCGAAGAAGAAGGTTTCGAAGATTGTATTCACTATAATTTAGAACCCGCGATGTATTCCTTCAGACAATTGGATCTATTTATAAAAGAATTGATCGTCGAAGGAAAAACGGATTATCCCATTCATTTAAAATTAAATACTGGAATGACCCGTTTAGGATTTGAAATTTCAGAAATTGGGCAACTAATTGAAACATTTCAAGCACAACCTGAAGTTAAAATTAAAAGCGTGTATTCTCATTTATCAGATTCAGATAATCTTGAAAGTTCAGATTTTTCGAAGATGCAAATTGAACGTTTTGAAAAAGGGTGCAAAGAATTATCAAATAATCTGAGTTATACTTTTGATCGTCATTTATTGAACTCTGAAGCAGTTTGTCGTTTTCCTGAAGCTCAATTTGAAATGATCCGATTGGGAATTGGAATGTATGGATACAGCTCAAATCCTGATTTTAAATCAAAATTACAAGATGCTATTTTTTGGAAAAGCAGTATTTCTCAAATAAAAACTATAGAACAAGGAGAAAGTGTAGGTTATGGTCGCACATTTATAGCAGAACAAAAAATGAAAATTGCGGTTATTCCTGTAGGTTATGCTGATGGTTTCAGACGTTCACTAAGTAATGGAAAAGGAAGTGTTTACATTAACAATTTGAAATGCAAAGTAATAGGCCGAGTTTGTATGGATATGATAATGGTTGATATAACAAATTTGGAAGTAAACGAAGGATCAAATGTTGAAATTATAGGTCACCAACAAACTATGGAAAATTTTGCTTCACAAATGGAAACAATTCCCTATGAAGTGATGACAAGTTTTTCAAGAAGAGTGCATCGAGTTTATTTAGAGGACTGACCCTTTATATTTTTATACACTTTAATGATTTCTTTTAACCAAAAATAGATCAGAAGAGGTACTACTAGAAAAACAAGTTTGTTGAAATTATAAGCCGAAATAAAATCAAAATGTATAAAATGTTGAGTTGCCCTTGTAAGTCCACATCCCAAACATTCTTTATCTAACATAATTTTTGAAAGGCACATTGACCGACCTGTGTCAAAATAAGAAGGGGGAAGAATTAGTAATACAAATGGTATTATAATTAGTCCCCCTAAAAGAAAATAGAATTTAATTTTCAATCTTATTTAACCCTCTTTTACAGTAATAAGTGCATAAATTATTCCTGGTATCCAACAAAGTAATGAAAGTAGGAAACAAATCAATACCCTATTCAAATCCCAATTTGTTGCTAAACCTACAGCAATAAGTGGAAAGATAAAACACAAGATAAAAAGCAAATTTATATCAATATTACTTGAACCTCTACCGTTAACTTTCTTCACTGCTTTTTTAATTGCTGATACTTTACAAAAAGATTTTATATCATTTTTAGCGCTGAAACTTTTTGAATTATGATTTGAAAAAACAGTTGTTTCATTTTTATCTTTTATCGTTGATGTAAAAGAAAATGATTCATTAGAGTTAGATGAATTTATAATTACAAATGGCTCATTTTCAATATCCGCTGAAATAGCTAGGTCTAAATTATCCTCATTTGAAATTTTCCCTAAATTCTCAACTCCGTTCGTTGTTTTTGACAAAAATTCATTTTTATCAGCCGAATGCTCTCTATTTTTCCAAGTTAAGTGAAAACCTGAGTTATGAACTCTTTTTTGAATAGCACACGAAGATATTATCAATGAAATCGATATTCCTAAAAATAATAATTTTTTCATTTTTGAAGATTTTGTTTATTCTTATAATCAAGTGTAAAGAAAACGTACTTAAGCATCTTATTTTATGGGTTACCATTAAACTTATCAACAACGATTTGCTTATATTTGCCTTATGATTTCTAATAAAACACAATTTATTCTTACAGATATTGAAGGAACAACAACCTCTATATCATTTGTTTATGAAATACTTTTTCCATACTTTAGGAATAACATCAATAATTTAAAAGAGCTGCAACATTTACAAGAAGTTCAAGAAGCTTTTCAACAAACAGTTGAATTAACAAAAGAAGCAGAAGGTATTAATTTAACTAATACTGACGAGATAGTAAATAAGTTGTTGGAATGGAGTATCGCTGATAAAAAAATTACGCCTCTAAAAACACTTCAAGGTATTCTTTGGGAAGAAGGATACAAAACAGGTTTAATAAAAGGACACGTCTATACTGATGTCGCTGAAAATTTAAAAAATTGGAAAAATCAAGGTATTCAACTCGGTGTTTTTTCTTCTGGTTCGGTTGCTGCTCAAAAATTGATTTTTAAATACAGTGAATTAGGCGATTTAACGACCTATTTCGGTTATTATTTTGACACTAAAACGGGTGGTAAAAGAGAAGCTAAAACCTATCTCAAGATTAGTGAAGAAATACATATTTTACCTGAAAACATTTTGTTTTTATCTGATATAAAAGAAGAGTTAGAAGCTGCTGAAATTGCTGGATACCAAACTATCCAACTTATCAGAGAAGGCGTGAAAGAAAATTGGAAATCTTACGCTACAAATTTTAATGAAATCATTAATTAGACTAATGCTATAAGCCTAAGCTTTAGATTTATATAAGAATTACAAAATTATTTTTGAGACTTCTTTTTTTAACTTAGGAAGTTCTCTTGAAATGATAGTCCAAATAATTTCATCAGAAATATTGTCATAACTATGAATTATTCTATTTCTTGTTCCTATAATATTTCGTGCATTGTCAATTTTAAAGTTTGGATCTACTTTCAAAATTCTGACAACAGCTTCCCCAATTATTTCTAAATTTCTTTCAACAGCTTTTTTAGTTTTAAGATCATTTTTAAAAACATTAAAATCTCTTTTTTCGCCAATAAATAGAAAAATTTCATCTATTGCCTGATTGATATCTAGAAGCCAAGTTTGGATTTTAAAGTCCATAAAGTTTAATTTTGGTGTTATCAAGCTCTTGTTTGAAAAATCTATTTTTAATAGCTCGTTCTTCTATTAAATCGATATGTCTTTTAAACAAATTTTCTAATTTATTTTTAAAGCTGAAATACAAATCTGCATATTTGAAAGGGTCACTTTCTTCAAAATCAACAACTAAATCAATATCAGAATTTTCATTAAAATCTTCCCTAATTGCAGAACCAAATACAAAAAGGGACTTCACCTTATTTTTTTTACAAAGTGTATCTAATTCCTCTCCTTTTAGTTCATCTATTTTCATAATCAAATGTAATAAATTAATAGTAGAATTCACATTAAATTTGGCACTTTTAACTATTGTATATACTGCTAATTTTAAAAGGGTTAAAATTCTGCATGATTAAAACCTAAATTTTATACAAGTAAAATTTTTCTCGTTTTAAAATTCAAAAATTGTTAATTAGCAGATAGTTGCTAAATTTAATGTATGAAAAAATGGATTCCAATTCTCGCATTATTGATTTGCTGTATGATTTGGGGTACAACTTTTGTCGCTATTAAGAATATTTCTACTAAAATTGATCCCTATTTACTTTCAACTTTAAGAAGTTTAATCGCTGTTGTAATACTATTTCCTATTATTGTTTTTTCAAAAAGAAGAATTAGTTTATTTAATAAAACTGCTGCTAAATATGGCTTTATTACAGGACTGATATTAGGTGCAATATACATCGTTCAAACGATTGGTATGCAATTTACAAGTTCTAATCACAGTGCATTTATCTCAAGTTCAGCTGTTATTATGATTCCATTATTATTGGTTTTATCTAAAAAACAAACACTTAATTTACAGCAAATTTTTGCTATTATTATAATTGCATTTGGATTGTTTTTTCTTACAAATTCAAACGATGACCAACCCTTTAATATTGGGGATACTATCACTTTTTTTGGGGCTTTTATTTGTGCTATGCATATATTATTGTCTGGACGTTATGTTCGAAAAACTGATTTTTTAGGAATGGTCTTTTATCAATTTTTGTTCGCAGCTGTTGTTTCAATAATTGGATTATTCATAAATTCTCAACTATTGGATACTAAAATCGTTTTTGATAAAATGGTCGTAAATAGTGTTTTGTATTTAGGACTTTTGGGTACATTAGTTTGTTTTTTCGTCACAATCTGGGCACAAAAATACATTAGTACACTTACAACTGCGATGATTTTTTCTTTAGAGCCAATATTTGCTGCTATCACAGGTTTTATTCTTCTAAATGAACAATTATCTAAACTAGAAATTATAGGAGGAATTGGAATTATAATAGGATTAATCTACTTTAATCTTATAAAAAATAAAGTAGAATTTTAACTAATAGAGATACTATATAAATGATAAATTTTGCCAAAATAATAAATTACAAATCTGATAAAGCCAATCACGAAGCATTTAAAGAAACCATACTGATTAATTTTATTATAACGATTGCTGTTTTTTTATTCATCTATACTATCAACAATATTTTAATTGCACATATATACGGTATTTGGTTAACGGGTGTAGCTTGTTTAGCCGAAATTATATTAATCTATTTATTTATTAGTAAAAAAGTTCCTTACCTATTTACTGTAAACACTGGTATATTACTAGGAACTATTTGTTTAGTATCAGACATTTATTTTACGAATGGTATTTTATCACCTACTGTTCCTTGGGTTATAACACCTCCCATAATTTCATTTTTATTGTTAGAAAAAAGTGGTTCAACAAGATTTTGGATTTTTACAAGTATTTTGATCATATTAATTTTTGCAATTGTAAACGATTTCGGAATTCAATTGGAAAATAAAATCAATCAAAATTATTTTGCCTTTTATCATCTTACCTCTTATATTGGATTGGTATTTATGCTTGTCATTATAGCATCTATATTTGAAAATAAAAAGAATAGAATTTATAATGAATTAGAACAAAGTGAAAATAGATTTAGAACAATGTTTGAAAAGGCACCATTGGGAATTGCATTAACAAATTCTACAACAGGCGACGTTTCCAAAATGAACGATCAATTTTATAAAATAATAGGTAGAAAATCGGACGAAATAATTAATTTAAATTGGAAAACTATTACTCATCCTGAAGATATTCAAAAGGATTTGGATAATATGGAGAAAATGAATTCGGGCGAAATTGAAGGATTTAAAATGACAAAAAGATATCTTCGACCTGATCAATCAATTGTTTGGGTGGATATAGCCATTACGCCTTTCGAAAATTACGATTCTGAAGAGGCTTTCCATTTATGTATGATAGAAGATATTACAGAAAAAAGAGAAGCCGAAATTATTATTAGAAATAGAGAAATACTTATTCAACAAAATGTCCTTTTAGAATTAAATCTTTTAAAATCTGAAATGGATTTTAATGAAAAAATTAAATATATTCTGTCAAAAAGTGCCCAATCCCTAAAATGTGAGCATACAGGTTTATGGATAATTAATGACGAAGGTATCTCAACGGAACATTTTTACAAGTTAGGTGTTGGTGATTTTATTGAAAGAAATTCATATACTAAAAAAGAGTATCCTGTATTTTTTAAAGAATTAGAGAAAAATCAAAATATTGTAATAAACGATGTATATTCTCATCCTGCAACAATAGAATTCGTTGACTATTTTAAAAATTTAAATGTAACCTCCTTGTTAATCATTCCTTTAAAAAAGGATAATAAACTTATTGGTGTTTTTTATTTTGAAAATATAGGGACTAATAAATATTGGTCAAAATCAGAGGAAGTTTTTTCTCAATCATTATCTGAATTTATAATTTTAGCTTTTGAAAGTGAAGAATTAAAACAGGCAAAAGAAAAATTAAAAATCAATGAAGAACGCTGGAAATTTGCAGTTTTAGGTAGTAATGACGGTTTATGGGATTGGGATGTAGAAAAATCTAAAGCTTACCGTTCATCTCGATGGTATGAAATATTGGGTTTTGAAACGATAGAATTAGACAATACAATTCAAGAATGGCTAGGAAGAATTCATAAAGATGATATTTTTGAGGTAAATGTTGAGCTTCAAAAACATTTTCAAAATAAAACTAAAAGTTATGCTACTGAATACCGAATTTTATGCAAAGATGGAAGCTATAAATGGATTTTAGACAGGGGGAAAATAATTTCAAGAGATGAAAATGGAAATCCGCTTCGTATTGTTGGTACTTCAACCGATATAACTAAAAGAAAAAGAGCTGAAGAAGATTTATTGCAAAGTAAAGGAAAACTGAAAGCAATTTTTGAAGGTTCGAATGATGCGATTTTACTTTTGACTGAAAAAGGATTTTTTGATTGCAATCCAAAAGCATTAGAAATGTTTGGATTCGAAAATAAAGAGGAGTTAACTCATTTTTGTCCTGTAGATATTTCTCCTGATGTTCAACCCGATGGACAAAAATCTTCTGAAAAGTCGAAAGAAATGATACGCATCGCTTTTGAAAAAGGAGTAAATAGATTTGAGTGGACACATAGACGTAAAAATGGAGAAATTATTTCTACTGAAGTACTCCTTTCTGCCTTTGAATATGGGGGAGAACTAGTGCTTCAATCTACTGTTCAAGACATTACAAATAGAAAAATCGCAGAGGAGCATATTAAAAAATCATTGCACGAAAAAGAAGTTCTTTTAAAAGAAGTACATCACCGTGTCAAAAACAACCTTCAGATAATATCTAGTATTCTAAATTTACAATCGGCAACAATTACAGATCAAAACACGTTGGATTTACTAAAAAATAGCCAAAATAGAATTCGATCGATGTCATTAATTCACGAACTTTTATACCAAACAAAAGATTTTTCTACAATCAACTTTTCTGAATACATAGTTAGTATTTCTACCAATTTATTTCAATCTTATAATCAAAATAAAAACACGAAATTAACATTGGATTTAGATCCACTATTTTTAGATTTAGATATTGCCATACCTTGCGGATTGATAATAAATGAGCTTGTTACAAACTCTTTAAAATATTCATTTGACAATAATCAAACTAATGGAGAAGTAAAAATTCAGTTAAGTCAAAAAGAGGATGATGTATTGCTAAAAATAGAAGATAATGGCAAAGGATTTCCGAATGATATTGACTTCAGAGACACAGAATCATTGGGTATGCAATTGGTTGTTTCATTAATCGATCAAATAGACGGAGAAATTATTCTTGAAAATACAAGTGGAGCAAAATATGAACTCCGCTTCAAAAATGTTTCGAGAGTATCTGAAAGGTTGAATTAAATTCCTACATTTTTCTCGAAGGCTGCTCCAAATGAAATAAATGAATCTGTACTTCCTACACCTTCAATATTATGAATTTGTTCGTATAATACTTTTCTTAAATCTTCGTTATTTTTTGCAACTATTTTAATAAAAAGAGCATATTTACCCGAAACCCAATGACATTCAACAACAGATGGTATTTTCTTCAAATCTTCTGCAATTGAGTAAGCAAAACGTGCTTCTTTCGTTACAATACCTGTATAAGTAAATGATTCATAACCCATTGCTTTTGGGTTCAGTTGAACTGAAAACCCAGTTATTATACCTGCTTCTTGTAATTTCTTAACGCGTTGATGAACTAATGAATTAGAAATTTTTAATTGTTTAGCCAATTCTGAAAAAGGCAAACGTGCATCTTCACTTAATTTTCTTATTATCTCGCGATTTACAAAATCCAATTGGTCCGAAGCTTCCATAAAAACCTATTTTTTGTATATATAACTAAATTTAAACCTTATTAGTGTCAAATATATATAGTTATTGCTAAATAATAAGAAATTTGATACGTTTTATTTATACAATTGCATTTGCAAACTGAAATTCATCCGCATTGTCTTCCAACATTGAAAGAATATCTAAAATTTCTTGTAAATCGTATGTTGAAACCAATTTCAAACGGTGTTCTTTGAAATGTGCAATCCCTTTGAAATAATTCGTATAATGGCGTTTCATTTCATTGATACCTAATCCTTCACCTTTCCATTTTACGCTCATTTCTAAATGATCTCTGGTCGCCTGAACTCTTTCTCTAACTCCAGGTGCCGTTAAATGTTCTCCTGTTTTCATAAAGTGTTTTACTTCATTAAAAAACCAAGGATAACCTATACTTGCTCGTCCGATCATAATTCCGTCAACGCCGTATTTATTTCTATATTCAACCGCCTTTTCAGGAGTTGTAATGTCCCCATTCCCAAAAATAGGAATGTGCATTCTCGGATTGTTTTTCACTTCTCCGATTAATGTCCAATCTGCTTCGCCTTTGTATAATTGTTGACGTGTTCTACCGTGAATTGAAATCGCCTCTACTCCAACATCTTGTAAACGTTCGGAAGTATCGACTACAAATTTTGATTTATCATCCCAACCCAAACGTGTTTTGATGGTAACTGGTAATTTCGTTGCTTTTACAATTTCATCCGTCATTCGAATTAACTTCGGAATATCTTGTAACATCCCTGCTCCTGCTCCTTTACACGTAACTTTCTTTACGGGGCAACCAAAGTTAATATCAATAATATCAGGGTTTGTTTTCTCAATGATTTCAGCAGCTGTTCGCATACTGTCAATATCGTAACCAAAAATTTGAATTCCAACTGGACGTTCATATTCATAAATATCCAATTTCTGAACGCTTTTCGCCGCATCACGAATCAATCCTTCCGAAGAAATAAACTCGGTATACATCAAATCGGCACCGTGTTTTTTACACAACGCACGAAATGGCGGATCACTTACATCCTCCATTGGAGCAAGTAAAAGAGGAAATTCCCCTAATTCAATATTTCTGATTTTAACCATTGCATTGCAAAGATAAGGGATTTTTAATTATAGCTATGTAAAAACACTTCAGCGCTTCGAGATTTCAATCTCACTATATAACTAAAAGAACAACAGAACTAAAAAATTCACTTGACTATTAAGTGCTACTATCTGACTGAATAGTGCTATCAAAAGTGAAAGCATATCTCTATTATTGCTATAGAAACTTTTAAAACTATAGAGCTATGTCAAACGTAAAACCAACATTCAAAACTCATTACGATAATTTTATTGGTGGGAAATTCGTGCCTCCTGTGAATGGAGAGTACTTTGAAAATATAAGTCCAATTGATGGAAAAGCGTTTACGAAAGCTGCTCGTTCATCAAAAGAAGATATTGAATTAGCATTAGATGCTGCACATGAAGCTTTTAAAACATGGAGCAAAACGTCAGCTGCCTACCGTGCTGGAATAATGAATAAAATTGCCGACGCAATGGAAGCGAATTTACTTCATCTTGCAACAGTTGAAACGATTGACAATGGAAAACCAATTCGTGAAACGATCAATGTGGATTTACCTTTATGTATTGATCACTTCCGTTATTTTGCAGGAGTAATCAGAGCAGAAGAAGGTTCTATTTCAGAACACGATGAAACAACGGTGAGTATCGTTTTACACGAACCATTAGGGGTTGTAGGACAAATCATTCCTTGGAATTTCCCTTTGTTAATGGCTGTTTGGAAAATGGCTCCGGCTTTAGCAGCAGGATGTTGTGCAGTCGTAAAACCGGCGGAACAAACTCCAACTTCGATTATGTTTTTTATGGACTTAATCAAAGATATTTTACCTCCGGGAGTTATCAATGTGGTAACAGGTTTTGGTCCTGAAGCAGGAAAACCGCTTGCACAATCTCCAAGAATTTCGAAAATCTCTTTCACAGGAGAAACAACAACTGGTCGTTTGATTATGCAATATGCTTCTGAAAATTTAATTCCTGTTACGATGGAATTAGGAGGTAAATCGCCAAACATTTTCTTCCCATCCGTTGCAGATGCAGATGATGATTTCTTCGATAAAGCAGTAGAAGGTGCAGTGTTATTTGCTGTCAATCAAGGAGAAGTTTGTACGTGTCCATCTCGTATTCTTGTACATGAAAGCATTTATGAAAAATTTATGTCGAAAGTGATCGAACGTACGAAAGCAATTAAAATGGGAAATCCATTAGATGGTGATACGATGATGGGAGCTCAAGCTTCTAGTGATCAATACGAAAAAATTCAAACGTATTTAAAATTAGGAATCGAAGAAGGAGCTGAATTACTTTGTGGTGGTGATGTTCAACATTTAGATGGTGATTTATCGGGTGGATATTACATTCAACCGACGTTGTTCAAAGGTCACAACAAAATGAGAATCTTTCAAGAAGAAATCTTCGGTCCTGTAGTTTGTGTAACTACCTTTAAAACAACTGAAGAAGCAATCGAAATAGCAAACGACACAATGTATGGTTTAGGCGCAGGTGTATGGACAAGAGATGCACACGAATTATACCAAGTTCCGAGAGCAATTCAAGCGGGACGTGTTTGGGTAAATTGTTACCATGCATATCCAGCTCACGCACCTTTTGGAGGATACAAAAAATCAGGTTTCGGAAGAGAAAATCACAAAATGATGTTAGGCTATTACCGTCAAACTAAAAATATGTTGATTTCTTACAGTAAAAATAAATTAGGCTTCTTTTGATAGGGTGGACCTAATGAAAATGATCCCCTTGTTTTATAGTAGAACAAGGGGATTTTTAATATAAAAATTCTTTTAAAGATATGGGAACGATACCAAGAGTCTTAATTACAGATGATGCAATTAAGGTTATAAGAGAATTAAAAACAAAATTTGGAGAATTAATGTTTCACCAAAGTGGAGGTTGTTGTGATGGTTCGCAACCGATGTGTTTTGAAAAAGGCGATTTTATAATCGGTTCCAGCGATGTCTGTCTGGGCGAAATTGAGGAATGTGAATTTTGGATGGCAAAAGATCAATTTGAATATTGGCAATATACTCAACTAACAATTGATATTACCAAAGGAAGAGGTTCTAGTTTTTCTTTAGAAATACCTATGGGTTTGAGGTTTATAGTTCAATCAAGGCTTTTCACTCAAGAGGAATTAGTAAATCTTACGGCGATAAAAACGCTTTAAATTTTTACATCTCTTACTTTTACTTGATTAAAAGTAAGCAAAAATCAAGGCGCTTTCCAAGGAATTTTTCACTTCATTTCTTTACGTGAAACCGCAGGTAAATAGTTTCCTACACGCTCCTTTCCGCTGAAAAAGCGAAACGCGATTTCGGAAAAATTTACAGCTAATTCGAAGGAAAGACCAAAACAAAAGTCAGCTTCGCACCTAATTATTTCATCGTTTAAATTCCAATTATGAAACCTAAATCCATCATTTTTTTGATAAATTAAAAAATAGGAATGTGGCTTCAGCCCATTCCAAATGAATAATCAATAGATCGGCTTTAGCCAAAACCTTGTGTTCAATAAATCCGAATATTTTTGGCTAAAGCCTATAAACAATAATTTTCATAGACTCCAGCTAAAGCAGGAGTCTATTTAATTACACCTTAATATTATCATTATCACGCTTGATTATTCAACTGTTGATATTGCTTTGGTGTAATCCCTTCATGCAACTTAAACGCTCTGATAAAATAATTCGCATCTTCAAATCCTGCTTCGTAGGAAACATTTTTTACATACATCGATTGGTCTTGTAGAAGTTGTTTTGCCAATTTTATTCGTTCCAAAATAATATACTCAACAGGACTAATCCCGATTTCTTTTTTAAACAAACGATACAAAGAAGTCATACTCAAACCAACAGTTTCTGCCACTACTTTCAAATTGATTTTAGATGTCAGATTCACTTGAATCAATTCAACCACCAAAGCAAAATAAGGATTTGATTCTGACAACTTATTTTCTTCTATCCCTTTGAGATTCTGACATTGTGTAATTTGCACAATCAACTCCTGCAATGCTAAATCGGCCATTATATCTTTCGTTAAAGACGTACTTTGACAAACTGTAATTAAACGGTTGATTGTTTGAGCTAAATCAGGATTGTTTTGAAAGAAAAAATTACGTTCATCCAACTGCCAATAATTATTTACTCCTTCTTTTGGATACTTTTCATTTAAGAAATCGATGGTTTGTAAAATCTTCTTATTGTCAATTGCTAATGCTAAACATTGTGTTGGATTATTTAACGAAGCTTCTGGGAAATCGATTTTCATCTCAACATTCGAGGGAACAATTACTGTTTGTCCAGGTGTATAATCAAAACCATCCTCCTCCATCAGATGCATAATTTTCTTTCCCTTTAACATACTTGTCACCACCAAATCGTTAAATTTTAAAGACACCAAATCGGATTGCTGATACGTTTCAAAAATGTTTAACTCACAATTTTGAAGATTGTAAATCGTTCTATTTTCGACCAATGTTTTTAGTGAACTGACATTTGTCAATTGTGGAGAATTGGGTATAATTTTTCCTTTTGACATAACTCGAAAATTTTATGATTTTCTTAAATGTACAAAAATTAATCGAGACTTCAGAATTAAAATTCCTCCTTTTTTTCCTTCTCGGATTCCTCTTTCCACTTCTTTAAAGTGTTACCTATTTTGGAGTCTTTTTTCTTCTTTTTAGGTTCCTCAATTGGGTCTTCATTTTTACCATTTCCGAACTCAATTTTCAACTCTTCTTTTGGCTTTTTTTCTTCTTTAAAAGTTTTCACTGAAGTGTCATTTTTGAACATTCCAAACTCGGTTTTGAAGATCGATTTTGCATCTTTTTTTGCTTCTTCTCGGTTGACTTTAGCCTGCTCTTTTTTCGCATCTTGATCCCAAATAAATGTCGGATTTGAAACAGTTCCAAACATTTTTAAATAAACATTTAATCCTTGATTGTCATCTTCAATTTGACCAAATTCTTCATCTGTTTTTTGTTTACGAATTTGTCTTAAATTGAAAGAAAAACGATAATCTATTTTATCATCAAAACCGTGTTTTCCTCTCAAGGTTAAATCCAACGCATTTGATTTTATCGTCATCAATGGAATCTCTAAAACTCCATTTTTAATGATCAAGGTATTCTCAAAATCTTCAAATTTTAAATCCAATAACTTCTTTTCAAATTCATTTATGTTAGCTTTTTTTAGAATTAATTTTGCATTTGAAGTACGCAGACTCTCTGTTATACTTTTAAAAGTAGAAACGTTTTTAAGTCTTCCTTCGTTAATTTTAAGTGAAATTTGCGATTTAATTAAGTTTTTCATTACTCCATTCTTTAAATCAAATGGTGCAGAAAATTCCAAACGAACAATTGCTTTCCCTGAAATATTGTCTTCCTTAATGACATCTTGTTCAAAATTATTCCATTCTCTAAAGAGCGGTTTGAAGTCAATATCATCAGAAGCTAATCGCGTAGAAATGGTAAAAATCTCTGGCGACTTTTCTTCAATAGATAAAATACCTTGCATTGTTGCGTTTGCATTTTGAACCGATAATTCAGAAAAATCTACGAGGTGATTTTGTACAATCATCTCTCCATTGAATTTTTTAAATCGATGATTTTCGTATTTAATTTCACCTGCTTTTAAGGAAATATCTGCGTCTAAATTTGTTGGTAAAATCCATTTTTTTTCATCCGAAATTTGTTCTTGTTTTGTCTCACTAGTTAAGTCTTGAATATCGATAAAATCACCACTGATATTTACTGATGCTTTTAGGTCATTTTCACTTCTTAAGAACCCAATTAAATTTTTAAAAACCCCGTCAATTTTTAGATCAGAATTTCCAATATTTAATCCTATTTTTTCCAATCCAACTTCATCACCACGAAGGTAAATTGACCCATTAATTTGATTAAAAAAACGCTTATCATTTTCTAATTTAAGGCCTACATTTTTTAACGAAATATCGCCTTCACATTTTCGAATATCGTATTCATTATTACCAAATGAATCATAAAAAATTTGTACACTAAAAACACTATTCAAATCAAGATTGCCTTGAATAGAATCAACAGTTGGAAAGTCAAATAAATTGTGAGCAACATTCAAATTAATATTTCCGTTAGCTTTTCCATCAATAATCGGTGCATCAAAATGAGTTACTTTTACTTCTCCTTTAAATGGTCCACCAATAGTTAAAAATGAAATTTTAGACAAGGTTAAGTTTTCTTTTTCTTTACCACCTTTGTTTGAATAATGACCTTTCAAAAATACATTTGAAATTTTCAATCCTTTAGATGGTTCTGTTAATGTTCCATCATTCACTCCAAATTCACAATTTACAAATGGTGCCTCCGAAGAATTTGTTTTACCTTCAATTGTTAAATCAAAATCAACTTTTCCGGCACCGCCAAATTTCTTTACATTGTCAATTGACGAATGCGAAAAATTATTCGCTACATCTTCTAAATTTAAGTTTTCAGATTGGATTCTAAAATTTAACTTTTCATCTGCAATTTTTCCATTTACTTTAAAAGGTAAATTAGAAACATAAATAAGTGCATTCGATAATTCAAAACTTCCTTTTTCTGAATTTACAAAAATGTTTACGTCGAAATTGGCCGGTTTATTTGATATCAAACTAACAGCACCACTTTTTGCTTGATTGATAAATAAATTACTCTTGCTATGCAACGAAAATTCTTTTTCTGAAAAAGCACCTTCTAAATTTAACGTGGATAGAAACGTTGAGTAATATTGATCCGATTTATCATTTTTGAAAGAAAAACGTATTTTCTCAAATAAAACCTCTTCTAAATTCAAATTGAATTTTGTTTGAGCTGAGTCCTTAACTTCTTTTAGAATATCGTAATTATTAACTCCTTTCGAATTGATTTTTAATTTAATTGTTCCAGGAGAAACTTCAACTGCTTTCAGATTGTATTTTTCATTCCAAATATCAATCGGATTAAATTTCAAACGTATTCTTTCGGAATACAACAAAGTGTCTTTAGAACTAGATTTTTCATACGAATCTTGAATAAAAACAGAATTAAAGTCAACCGATAAATTTGGAAAGGAACCCCAAAAAGCCAAATCAACTTTTTTGACTTGCACTTTTGCTTTCAAATGAAGATTAACTTCTGAAATTACATAGCCACAAATTGTGTCTTTGAAAAAATAAAGACTTCCAGAAATTAAAAGCACAAGGGCTAATAAACTCCCAAAAAACCAAAGTGATATTTTAATCAATCGTTTTTTCATAGCTAACTCGTAAAGTTAAAAGATACGACCCTTTTTTTCTTCTTGTACATCGAAACTTATGAACGCTGAAATGTCAGTTTTAATCGTCTCCTTTATTCAAATTTCTACCTAAATCTAATTCTCATCCTCAATCTTAATATATATAGCTAATTTTGTACCATAGATTTAATCGATGAAGAGTTACATATTTTTAGTATTGTTGCTTGTTATAACTTATAGCAGTTACGCTCAAAATTCAATTTTTAAAAATTCGGATTCCTTATCCACGAAAAGGTTTAAAATCGTTTCAACTGCAATAGCAGCCAATTGGATTGCTCAAACTAGTTTAGCTTCTAACGTTTGGTATAAAAATTTCGATAAATCTAATTTTCATTTATTTGATGACTCAAAAGAATGGTTACAAATGGATAAAATGGGTCATTTTTATTCCGCTAATAAATTAAGTAAATTATATACAGATTGTTATATTTGGTCAGGAATGCCTCGGAAAAAATCGGTTATTGTTGGTAGTTTAATAGGATTAGGATCAGAAACAACTCTAGAAATATTAGACGGATTTAATACAAAATGGGGATTTTCACTTTCAGATATGGCAGCAAACACCTTAGGAAGTTTTATCTATGCTTCTCAAAAAATAATTTGGAACGAAGAAAGATTTATTCTAAAATTTTCGTCCCACCCTACTCCCTATGCTACTTTGCGTCCGAATGTATTAGGTTCAACTCCACTAGAGCGAATTTTAAAAGATTACAACGGACAAACGTATTGGATCAGTTTTAGTCCGTTTGCTTTTAGTTCAAATGAAAAATTACCTAAATGGTTGTGCCTATCATTTGGATATAGTATTGATCAAAAAATAATAGGGGATAACGATTTTTATTTTAACCCGATTACAAATAAAACATTCAATGCCAAAAGAGAATTTTTATTTTCACTTGATGTAGATTTCAGTAAATTACCAATAAAAAATAGATGGTTAAAAGCAGTAATAAGTAGATTCAACTATCTTAAAATCCCATTTCCAACATTGATTTTTTCAAATGGTAAAATGATTGGTAAAGGAGTTTATTTTTAAAGGTTGTATAAGTTTAAACACAGAGTATAAGAAGAGTTATCACAGTTTTTCAATGTGTTTAAAAACCAAAAACTCTGAGCACCTCTGTGACAAACTCAAAAAAACTCTGTGGTTAAAAAAAACACAGTATTTCTAAAGGATTTTACGTAAATTTGTTATCTAAAATCAAGAATAATAAAGATGAGTTTATTGACAGTTGGTAGTGTGGCTTTTGATGCAATCGAAACGCCT
>CANCQX010000025.1 GCA_947380375.1 Flavobacteriales bacterium | reverse complement strand
TTTTTATTAAATCATTATAGATTGTTCCCAAAATACTATCTTGATATCTAGAAAATTCTTTTCTATCTTCATTATTAATTGGGAATATACTATTTTTAGAATCTAAATACATTTCATTGCTGTTTTTAGTCGAAAGGTAAATGTCTGCTATAGAAATAATTTTATTTTTCCAAGGAATTGTTTTTAATAATGATTTTTCAATCATCCTTCTTGATTTAAATAATTGGATCATATTTGTACTTGAGAAAAGTCCATCATTGCTAGAACCACCCAAATCAAATCCTAATGTTGAGGCAAGAGGACCTCCTAAAAACATAGGTCTATCATTTTCCACCGTAAAAGTCAAATCTGCAACATAAATAGGCTCTTTATTTGCAGAATATAAATATCCTACTATTGCTCCAAACAGACTAAATATAAGTATAATTTTCCATTTTGATAGTATAAATGAAAACCATATTTTGATTTTATCAAATAATTCTTTTAAAGTAATTTCTTCTTTTAAATTCTCTTTTTTCATCAGAAATAAATTATTTTTTAAATTTAAAATAACAACTAATCGATAATATTAATTACCATTAGAAAATTAAGCAAAATCTTCACTTTATTTTTTCGCTTTCAGAAACTAATTATAAATAAACATAGCTTCGCCATTGATAGTCACACAATTGAACTACCAAAAATATTTTTTAATTCGCAAATTTAACATTTAATTAATCATAAGTCAATTAAAAAATGATTAAAATCAGAGGGGGGGGGATTAAAATAGTTGAATGAATCTAGAAATCATTCAACTATTTTCTGAAGTGTTTGTTTTGTTTGAGCGCTAAAATAACCTAAAGCGCCACCGCTAAAATTACTAATTGGGTTTGCAGGGGTTGCTGAACCATTTTGACCATTTAAACTTAAGGAATAGAAGTATTTATAAATATTTCTATCTATACATTTCATTGTAACCTTTATACTATCTTGAGGTGAAAAGGCTCTAATTGTTCCAAATATAGGTTGTTGTGTTATTACTCCATCTGAATAAACGTCATCAAAAACTATAACAGTTGAATCTTTTTCCCATCCGATATTATCTTTAGCTCTTTTAATATATAAGTCAAATAAATAATTATTCTGAATACCCGCTGGATCTTGTCTAATTGGTACGGGTATTTTTTTACCATTTCCTTCAAAATTATTGTCAATAAGAAGAATATCATCTAAATTCACTTTGTAGGGAATTTTTGAGGTCGCTCTAAATGTTTTTCCTTCAACTTCAACTACCAAAGTATACGTTCGACCTTCAACACCTTTTATTTTAAATTGAGATGATTTATATTCTCCATTCGACAGCTCGGTTAACAGCTCTGAATTTCCATTATCATCAGATAGCGTTACACTTGCATTTTTAACATTTGGAAAAGAATTTAAATCACCAAATTTAACAGATTTAGAAATTTTGATAGTATGTAAAGAATCTCCTTCATTTAATTCTCCCTCAATTACAAAAATTGGTTCAGTATCTTTCAAATCTATATTTATTACTTTTTGACATCCTACAAAAAATAAAGCAGAAAAAAATAATAAAACTATCTGTAGTCTATTTCTATTTATCATTATTATAAAAATTTAAAATTATAAGTTATGGAAGGTATCATTTTAAACAAACTCGTCTGAACTGCCTCTGTTTTAGTATGATCTGCTGATTCTCTAAAAGTTATACTATACGCATTTTCGTGTCCGTATAAATTGAAAATTGAAAAATTCCAACTACTCTCATACTTCTCCGTTTGCTTTCTATACCAAGTTAAAGCTATATCCATTCGATGATAGGCCGGCATTCTCCCTCCATTTCGTTCTGTATATTGCCATTGAACTTGATTGTTCACATAATATTTTCCAGAAGGTAAAGTTATTGCACTTCCGGTATAGTAAACAAATGTTGCCGAAACTGTTAGCTTTTTAGATATATCATAAATCCCAACTACTGATAAATCGTGTCTTCTATCTTGCTTTGCAGAATACCAATTGTTATTATTTATTCCATCAATTTGTTTTTGAACTTTAGCTAATGTATAACTAACCCATCCCGTAAATTTTCCACTTGTTTTTTTTATGTAAGTTTCTAAACCATAAGCTTTTCCTTTACCAAATAATAATTCGCCTTCCAATAAATCATTTGCTTGTGTATTTGCCCCATCACGATAATCAATCTGATTCTGCATACTTTTGTAATAAGTCTCAAAGCTCATTTCATACTTATTATCACTAAAATTCTTGAACCACCCTATACTTGTTTGATCTGAAATTTCTGGTTTAATATTCTGACTGCTAGGTATCCAAATATCTGTAGGATTATCTCCTGTAGTATTTGAAATTAAATGTACATTTTGAATATTTCTAGTATAACCTCCTTTTATAGATGCAGATTTTGAATACATAAAACTTGCAGTTACCCTAGGTTCAAAATTATAATACGTTTTAATTAAACTATTTTGAGCATAATTGTTTGAAGTTGCAAGTAAACCATCATTAGTATAAGTGTAAAAGTCACCTCCATTACCTAGTAAAGAAAAAGATGTTGCACGTATACCATAATTAACATTTAATTTTTCAGTTGCAATCCAATCATTCGAAAGATAAACTGCATTTTCTAAACTTAACTTTGGTTTTTGTTTTAAAGTATTTGCTCCCGAACCTTCACTCGCCTCTATTTGTCCAGGGATTATACTATGGTGAATTGCGTTTACCCCAAATTTTATTTTATTTCTTGAATTTGGAAAATATTGAAACTCTTGTTTTAAATTATAATCTTGCAGAGTTGAATTTATAGAAATATCAACATTATTTGACTTGATACCAATATTATAAATGTAATTACTTGCAATAAAAGAAGTGTTAGAAAAAAGTTTATCATTTATAATATGATTCCACCTTGCCGTACCTGTAACATTTCCCCATTTTAATCCGAAACCAGAAACACCTAATTTATCACGACCAAAATATCCAGAAAGATATAGTCTGTCTTTTTTTGTTAGCTTATAATTTATTTTAGCATTTACATCATAAAAGTATAGTGTACTAGATTTTAAATTTTCTTTGTTGGATAACTTCAAAAACATATCTACATATGTTCGACGAGCGGAAATCAAAAATGAGGATTTATCTTTTTTTAACGGTCCTTCAATATTTAATTTAGAAGAAATTAATCCCAAGCCACCACTAATTCTATACTTTTTATTATTTCCTTCATTCATTCTTATATCTAATACAGAAGCTAAACGACCACCATATTGAGCAGGTTGAGTACCTTTATAAATCGTAGCTGTTTTAATCGCATCACTATTAAAAGTAGAAAAGAAACCTAATAGATGAGATGCATTATAAACAGGTGCTTCATCCAATAAAATTAGATTTTGATCCGAAGATCCTCCTCTTACATAAAAACCTGAACTTCCGTCTCCCCCACTTTTAATTCCCGGAGTTAACTGCATTGTTTTAATAATATCTTTTTCACCAAAAATTACAGGGACTTTTGAAAGTTGACGAATATCTAATGTTTCAACTCCCGTTTGGGCACTTCTAACATTTTCGTCTTTCCTTTTAGTAGTAACCACAACTTCAGAAATTTCCTTCGTAGGAGCAGCTAATTCTAGATTAAATTTAACATTTTCTTTTAGATCAAAAACTTGAGATTTCATTTCAAAACCAATTGCTGAAAATTCAAAAGTATAAACTCCTTCAGCTAACGTTAAAGAATAAAAACCATATTCATTTGTTACTGTTCCAATTCCTGAAAGTTCTTTAATTTTAATTCGAACTCCAATCATACCTTCTCCTGAAGATGTATCGGAAATAGTTCCACTGATTGTATGTTTTGTTTGGGCAAATAAAAAAGTTCCGTTTAATAGAAAAAAACTAAAAAAAAGTAACCTGCTTAATTCATTCATAACTTATTTTTTTTGAGTTGTCAAAAGTAAGTCAAATTTAATGAACGATATGCGGTGAAGGTCTATTAAATAGGTAAATGGTACTTTTAATTCGGTGAATGGTATGAGAAAAAGTTCTTAAAAAATTAAAGGATTAAACAAAATGACAACAATTAGTTCTTAAAATTAAATAAGACATTGACAAAGTCACTAAAATAAATACTAGATTTAATTTAAGCAGTAATTATTAAGATAATAAAAACTATATTTGCGTTTTTTCAATTACATTTTTTGAAAACCAAAAAACATAATTAGCATTTACAAAACATACAATATTTATGCCAAAAATTAGTCTTTTACTTTTCGCAGTATTTATTACGTCACTTTTGAACGCTCAAATAACTCGTTTAGTTAAGGGTCGGGTAATCGATCAAAAAACTGAAAGAGCTGTTGAAGAAGTAGAAATTAAACTCCAAAATACTAAAACTAAAAAATCTTACATCGTTGAAACATCTGAAGATGGATATTTTGAATTTAAAAATATCCCTTTTGGTAATTATAATTTATTAGCAGGTGATAAAAATTACGAAAAAAAGACATTAAATAACTTCACGTTAACTGAAGAACATAAAGACAATTACACTTTTGATGTAAAAAGACCTTTTTCTATTTCTCTAAAAGTTACTTGGATGTTTAATTGGGGTGATTTCAAAGGAAAAGAACATTATTGGTCTCATTTAGTTGCGAAAATTATTTTAATTATCTACGGAATTTGCCTTTTCTTGATTTTCTTTTATAGTATATTACAACTTTCTCTTTCTATTGCTTATGCAAGAAATAAAAAGAAAAAAGAAAGAGAAATAAAACCTGTTTTCAACCCTGAAACAACACCTAAAGTTACAATACAACTACCAATGTACAATGAAATGTATGTTGCTGAACGTATTATTGAACAAATATCTCAATTTGAATATCCAAGAGATAAATTTCAAATTCAAGTTTTAGATGATTCTACTGATGAGACAAAAGATATAATCGCTAAAAAAGTTGCTGAAGTTGCTGAAAGAGGGTTAAATATTCAACACGTTCATAGAATTGACAGAACTGGTTATAAAGCAGGTGCTTTAGATGCAGCAATGGACCAAGTTGAAGGTGAATTTATCGGAATTTTTGATTCTGATTTTATGCCTGAAAAAGATTTCTTACAAAGAACGATGCCTTTCTTTGCTGACCCTAAAATTGGAGTTGTTCAAACTAGATGGGGACATATCAATAAAAACTATTCTATATTAACAGAGCTTCAGGCTTTTGGTTTAAATGGTCACTTTGCTATTGAACAAGGTGGAAGAACTGCTTCAGGACATTTCATTAACTTCAATGGTACTGCAGGTATTTGGAGAAAACAATGTATTGCAGATGCTGGAGGTTGGGAACACGATACTTTAACAGAAGATTTGGATTTAAGTTATAGAGCTCAAATTTTTGGTTGGAAATTTAAGTATTGTGAAGATATTATCGCTCCTGCTGAATTACCTGTTACTATGTCCGCATTGAAAAATCAACAACACAGATGGATGAAAGGTGGTGCTGAATGTTTTATCAAAATGTGGAAACGTTTGTTAACTGCTAAAAATGTTAAATTTATGGACAGAGTTCACGGATTATCGCATCTTTTTAATTCTTCACTGTTCTTATTCATTTTAACTTTATCCTTATTAAGTCTTCCTATTCTTCATATTAAAGATAGTTTTTCCGATTTAAATTTCTTCATCCAATTTGGATCTATTTTTATTTCTAGTACAATTTTCTTAATGTATTTCTATTGGTTATCATTCAGAGATAAATCAGGGAAAACTTTCAAAGATTTAATTAAATTCATTGGTAGATTCTTTCAATTCTTAATTATTTCTATGGGACTTTCTTTAAGTAACACTGTTGCTGTGATTGAAGGTTATTTAGGAATTAAAAGTTCATTTGTTAGAACACCAAAATTCAATGTTCTAAAGAAAGGTGATTTAAAAAACAATAAATACGATAAAAAGAGCCTTTCTATTATCAATATTGGAGAAGGTGTGCTGATGTGTGTATTTGCTTTTACAGCAATCAATAGAGCATTATTTGGAGATTTAGGAATGGTTCCTTTTCATTTAATGTTAGCTGTTGGATATGGTGCAGTATTCTTTTATACAATTGCTGAAATTAGAGAATCGAATAAATAATAACTAGACAATAGATTTTTAGACGTTAGTTATTAGACTAAAAAGGAGGCTTATACCTCCTTTTTTTGTACTTAATAAATTTAAATATGAACGAAATAGATCAAATTAAAATTGAAATTAGACCATTGATTACTAATGCTTTAATTAATGAATCAATGTCTATTGAAGAGAAATTTCAGAATACGACTTTACGATCCATTATAAAATTGCAACACAATCTTATTTTTCAAATTATTAAGAATCATTTCAAGATAACTAAATTCAAATTTGAAAATTTATCGGTTGAAAAGAAAAAACAGTTTATTGAGAATACATTACTAAAAGATGTTGCTCTTCAAAATGAACTTAAAGGAATCATCATTGGTTTTTTCACGAAAGAAGAATATGAAGATTATTCTAAAAGCATAAATAGTATCAATAAAAGAATATTTGGAATTATAAAAGAACGAATTAATAGCAATTTAGGAGAACTTAAATAAAGTAAAATGGCGTATTAAAAAAATACGCCATTTAAAAATATAGTTGGAAACTTTTATTTCTTCTTAGCAACCACTTTTTTCGCAGGGGCTTTTTTCTTTGCTGGTGCCTTCTTAGTAACCACTTTAGCTTCAGCTTTAATAGGTGCTTTTTTCTTAAACTTACTAACTGGTTGATTTTCAGAAATCGTAATACATTCTTCTAAAGTCAATTTTTCAACTTCTGCATCTTTTGGAAGTTTAAAATTATCTTTCCCAATTTTTAAGAATGGTCCCCAACGTCCATTTAATAACTGAACTTCTGGATTCTCTGGAAATTGCTTGATAATTTTATCTATATCAGCCTGACGTTTCGCTAAAATGATTTCAATAGCTCTATCTAAATCAACAGTCATCGGACTTTCTTCTTTCGGTAAAGAAACAAATGCTTTTCCGTGCTGAAGGTAAGGTCCAAAACGTCCTACATTAGCTTTTACTACTAAATCTTCATATTCACCTAAAGTTCTAGGTAATTTAAACAATTCTAAAGCGTCTTCTAAAGTAATTGAACTAATTGACTGATTTTTTTGAAGGGATGCAAATTGTGGTTTTTCACCGTCTTCTTTTTCATCTCCAATCTGAACCATTGGTCCAAAACGTCCAATTCTAACGATAATTCTTCTCCCATTTTCAGGGTGAACACCTAATTCTCTTTCTCCTGAAGCTCTTTCAGAATGTTCTAATGTGTGTTCAACACTTGCGTGAAATGGAGTGTAAAAATTGTGGATCATTTTTGTCCATTCAACCAAACCTCTTGCGATTTCATCAAATTCAGCCTCTACTTTAGCAGTGAAATTATAATCTAAAATTCTTTCAAAATTTTGCGTTAAAAAATCTGTAACAACAACACCAATATCCGTTGGTGATAATTTATTTTTTTCTTTTCCTGTTACTTCAACTTTCGTTTCTTCAGAAATGGAAGAGCCTTTTAATTCAAAGTATTCATATTTTCTTTCGTCACCTTCTCTCTCTTTTTTCTCAACATAACCACGTTTTTGAATAGTAGTAATAGTTGGGGCATAAGTTGAAGGTCGACCAATTCCTAATTCTTCTAATTTTTTAACTAAAGAAGCTTCAACATATCTTGGCGCTGCTCTTGAAAAACGTTCAGTAGCTTTTATTACTTCTTTACCAAGATCTTCACCTACAACTACTGATGGTAATAAAGCTGTTTCAGACTCTTTTTCATCGTCCTCGTCTTCTTCTACGTTGGACTCTAAATAAACTCTTAAAAAACCATCAAATTTAATAACTTCTCCTTTTGCTTGAAAAACCTCGTCTAACTTTGGAGAACCAATTTTAATTACTGTTCTTTCTAAATTAGCTAAACTCATTTGAGAAGCTATAGAACGTTTCCAAATCAATTCATACAAACGAATCTCTTCACTTTCTCCATCAATTGAATGCGCTGAAAAATCAGTCGGACGAATTGCCTCGTGAGCTTCTTGTGCATTTTCATTTTTAGTTTTATATTTTGTTGGTCGAGAATACTCTTTTCCGTAAGCTGTTTCAATTTCAGCTTGTGCAGCATTTATAGCAGTTTCAGATAAATTTACCGAATCCGTTCTCATATAGGTTATTTTACCTGCTTCATACAATCTCTGAGCTACAGACATTGTTCTTGTTACAGAAAAACCTAATTTCAAACTTGCTTCTTGTTGTAAAGTAGAAGTTGTAAAAGGGGAAGCAGGTGTTTTAACAGCTGGTTTTTGAGTTACATCTAATACTTCAAATTCATTATTTTTACACTTTTCTAAAAATGTTTTAACTTCAGAACTGCTTTTTATTTGGTGATTTAACTCTGCTTTTATTCTTTCTTTACCTTTAGTAAAAACTGCATTCACACGAAAAAAAGACTCTGAATTATGAGCTGTTATTTCTTTCTCTCTATCAACAATTAATCTTACAGCAACTGATTGAACTCTACCAGCAGATAAGCTTGGTCTCACTTTTTTCCATAAAACTGGAGAAAGTTCAAAACCAACTAATCTATCTAATATTCTTCGAGCTTGTTGTGCATTTACTAATTCTTGATTGATTTTTCTTGGATTATCTATCGCTTTTAAAATAGCTGATTTTGTAATCTCGTTGAAAGTAATTCTTTTCGTTTCTTTTTTAGCCAAATTCAATGACTCATATAAATGCCAAGAAATTGCCTCTCCTTCGCGGTCCTCATCGGTAGCTAGCCATACAACTTCCGCTTCCTTTGCTAATTTTTTCAATTCAGAAACAATTGCTTTTTTATCTGGAGAAACCTCATAATTCGGTTCAAAGTTATTAGCAATATCAATGGCTATTCCTTTTTTAGCCAAATCACGAACGTGTCCGTAACTTGACTTCACTACGAAATCTTTCCCTAAATAACCTTCTATGGTTTTAGCTTTTGCAGGGGATTCGACAATTACAAGATTCTTAGCCATTATTCAAAAATATTGATGAAATAATTAGTATGTATGAAGACAAAGTCAATCACAAACGAATTTGCAAATTAAATGCATTTTAAGTCAAAATCCAATTTGTTTATTTTTCATTAGAGCACAAACTGATATAAATCACTACTAAACAGTTAATTAAAAAATAAATAAAAAGTTAAAAGGCAATGATAAATAGGTAATTAGACCACTTAATTCGAAGTTTTCATTTCAAGTTAAAGAATAATATTTACATTTTTTAACGAAATTACAAGCTTAAAAGGTCTGTCATTTTGACATATTAATCTATTTTTATGTATTTTTGACTTTCAATTGAAATAGTACAATGAGCGAAATTGAATCTAAAAACACTAAAATGCACGATGAAAGTCGTCAAGGTGAAGCTTTTATAGTTGAAAATAACGACCCCAAATCTAAAAAAAAATTATATATAGAAAGTTATGGTTGCGCAATGAACTTCTCTGATAGCGAAGTAGTTGCATCAATAATGGCCAAAGATGGTTTTTCAACAACAAGAAATGTGGAAGAAGCTGATGTAATATTTGTAAACACATGTTCGATACGTGATAATGCAGAAGTAAGAGTTAGAAAGCGACTAACAGATTTTAGAAAACATAAAAAAACAAATCCTAATTTAACAGTTGGAATTTTAGGATGTATGGCTGAAAGATTAAAAAAGTCTTTATTGGAAGATGAAAAATTAGTTGATATAGTTGCTGGCCCAGATTCATACAGAGACTTACCAAACCTAATAAGCACTGTAGGAAATGGTCAAAAAGCGGTTAACGTTTTGCTATCAAGAGAAGAAACATATGCCGACATCTCTCCTATTCGCTTGGATAAAGGAGGAGTTTGCAGTTATGTAAGCATTATGCGTGGTTGTGATAATATGTGCTCTTTTTGTGTTGTACCATTTACACGAGGTCGAGAACGTTCTAGAGATCCGTTAACAATACTTCAAGAATGCAAAGATCTTTTTAATACAGGTTATAGAGAAGTAACATTATTGGGTCAAAATGTGGATAGTTATCGCTGGAACTTGTCCTCCAAAGGAGAAATTAAAGATGATAAATTACCAACTACAAATTTTGCTCAATTACTAGAACTTGTTTCAACCGTTTCACCTGATTTAAGAGTGCGTTTTTCAACTTCACATCCTAAAGATATGACCGATGAAGTTTTAGAAACAATTGCTAAACACGAAAATATTTGTCCTTATATTCATTTACCTGTTCAATCTGGAAGCACTTCAGTTCTTGAAAGAATGAACCGAGGTTATTCTAGAGAATGGTATTTGGATCGAATTAATGCTATTCAAAGGATAATTCCAAATTGTAGTATTTCAACTGATATTATTGTAGGATTTTGCGGAGAGACAGAAGAAGAACATCAAGCAACTCTTTCATTATTAGCAGAAGTGAAATTTTGTTTTGCATATATGTATACTTACTCTGAACGACCAAAAACATTAGCTGAAAGAAAATTCGAAGATGATATTCCTGAAGCTTTAAAATCTAGTCGATTAACAGAAATCATTGATAAACAAAGAGCAAATTCTCACGAAAACAATAAGGCTCAAATTGGAAAAATATCTAAAGTATTAGTCGAAGGATTTTCAAAAAAATCAAACGAAGATATGAGCGGAAGGGATGAACGAAATTCTGTAGTTGTTTTTCCTAAAGGCGATTGCGAAAAAGGAAAATACGTCCTTGTAAAAATAAAGGATTGTACATCCTCTACTCTTTTAGGTGATGTTATTGAAATTTGCAAACCTCATACTTCCTTAAACTAATTCAAAATGAACTTACAACAAGTAAAACAGCGTTTCGGAATTATTGGTAATGCACCTTTATTAAACAGAGCATTAGAAGTCGCTATTCAAGTTGCTACAACTGATATTTCGATTTTAGTAACTGGGGAAAGTGGTACTGGAAAAGAAATAATTCCACAGATAATTCATCAATTAAGTGCAAGGAAACACGGCGAATATATTGCCGTAAACTGCGGTGCAATTCCTGAAGGAACTATTGATTCAGAATTATTTGGGCACGAAAAAGGATCTTTTACTGGTGCAAGTGGAAGCAGACAAGGTTATTTTGAAGTTGCAAATGGAGGGACAATTTTTTTGGACGAAGTTGCAGAATTACCGATGCAAACTCAAGTAAGACTTCTTCGTGTTTTAGAAACAGGTGAATTTATTCGTGTTGGAGCTTCAAAACCTATTAAAACAAATGTTAGAGTTGTAGCAGCTACAAACGAAAATATGCAAAGAGCTATTTCTTCAGGGAAATTTAGAGAAGACTTATTTTACAGATTAAATATAATACCAATTTCACTTCCTCCTTTAAGAAATAGAAAAGAGGATATTCATTTAATTTTCCGAAAATTTGCGAGTGATTTTGCCGATAAGTATAAAATGCCTGCAATTCGATTAACAAACGAGGGAGCAGAAACTCTTACAAATTACAAATGGCCGGGTAATATTCGTCAATTAAGAAATTTAGTTGAACAAGTTTCCGTTATAGAAACGGAAAGAGAAATAGATAGTATTAAATTAGCTTCCTATCTTCCTAAAGAAGACGAAACGGCGCCAACATTGGTTGATAGTAAATCAAACGATTCATTTTCTGAAAGAGAATTAATGTATAAATTCCTTTTTGATATGAAAAAGGATCTAAGCGAATTAAAAAAATTAGTTTTAGAATTGATTGGTCAAAATGGTGACATATCTTTAAACACAGATCAATCGGCAATGGTAAGTCGTTTGTATCAGGAAATAAATACTCCAAATACAACTAGATTATTAACTAATTCTGAAAAAAGTCAAGAACCTGTGCATAATTATAATGATAATGAAACACTTGACATTGTTGTTCACGAAGAAGTTCAAGAATCATTATCATTAGAAGATCGAGAAAAAGAATTAATTAAAAAAGCATTAGAAAAGCACCGAGGAAAAAGAAAATATGCTTCGGAAGAATTAGGTATTTCAGAACGAACATTATATAGAAAAATCAAAGAATATAATTTAACAGAATAATGAAATTCATATATTTCACAGCAGTATTAATCCTTTTAACATCTTGTTGGCCCAAAAGTGTATCATTTACAGATTCCGGTTCAATGCCAGTAGAATGGAAAACATTTTCTGTTAAAACATTAGAACTTGTTGCACCAAACGCACCCGTTAGTTATGCTCCAAACCTTTCTGAAAAAATAAAAGATGGAATTCAAAATAACACTAGATTGCTTTTAAGTCCTAAAGCTGGAAGTGAACAAGTTGCAATTGAAGGGATAATAAGTAACTATTCTGTAACGCCAATTGCTATTCAACCGGGAGATAATGCTGCTAAAAACAGATTAACAATTTCGGTAAATTTCACTATTTTTATCACAGAACCGAAAGAAGAAAAAATGATTTTAACGAGTACTCGATTTGTAGATTATTCTTCAACTGAAGATTTTGCTTCTAAAGAAGCGGAATTATTAGAAGAAATAAATAAACAGATTGTTCAAGATGTAATTAATAAACTATTTTCAAACTGGTAATGATGAACTTGGAAGAAATAGCTAAAAGAATTAGTACACCTAATATGTGTAGCTCTTCTGATATTGAACCTTTAAGACAATTATCTGAAAAATATCCATTTGCACAATCTTTTTCAATACTCTATCTAAAAGCGCTCTCTATTAATAATGACATTCGGTTTGATGAAGAACTTCAAAAACACGCCTATAAAATTACGGATAGAATTCGTCTGTATGAATTAATCAATGAAAAAGAAAAGCTTTCACGACAAATTGAGAGTGAGGATGAGTTAAAGATTGAGGTTGAGACTGAGAATAAGGCTGAGGCTGAGGTTAAGACTGAGACTGAGACTGAGGAGGGAAAAATAGAAACCAATGTTATTGATGAATTAGAAGAAAAGAATGAAATCTCAATTCCAGAAGTAATTATTGACGAAATAATCTTGCCTTTTGAAAATAATTTAGATTCTGATATAGAAGAAATCCCAACTTTTATTCCGATTAAAGTAGATATTATTTTACCTGAGACAGAAGCTGAAGAATTTAAATCTGTTTCATATCGAAATGAAAAGAAAATTGAACTTCCCATTGAAATAAAAGAAGAAATTGAAGAGACTATTAACACAATCCCTCAATCAAATTCAATAAACGAAGAACAAACTGAAATAATATCTTTACCAAATACTTTTAAAGAAACTTCTTTAGAAATTGACATTTTAGCTCACGCTGTTTCTAGTAATTATTCTGTTGAGATTGAAAATGAGGTTGAAGTTGAGAATGAGATTGAGATTGAGATTGATGTTGAATTAGATACTGATATTGAAAATGAGAATAAGGTTGAGGATTTTGAGCTAAAAACTATTGAAACGAAAGATGCTTCTAAAAAATCTTTTTATACTTGGTTGAAAGCTAGTAGTTATGCACAAACTAATTTTGAAGATAATTTTGATAATGAGGACACTTTTGTTGAGGTGAAAGTCGATAAATTAGTTGAAAAAATAGCTGAAATCAAAAAAAATGAAGAAAATTTAGAAGAAAATTTAATTGATAAAAATCCTGAAACTAAAGTCGAATTAAAAAATAAAATTGAGAATATAGTTGAACAATTCATAAAAGAAGAGCCTTCAATATCAAGACCTCAAAAGACTGATAAACAAGAAGAAATACCAAAAACTGAATTTTACTCACCTTTAAAAAAAGCTAAAAGTAGTTTAGATGAAACTAGTCTTCCAGTGAGCGAAACTTTAGCTAAAATATTCGCTGCTCAAGGTAATTTCCCGAAAGCAATTTACGCTTATCAACAATTAATCTTGATTTATCCAGAAAAAAAGATTTTCTTTGTATCTCAAATTGAAGAATTAACAAATAAATTAAATACATAAAACGATGACAACTTTATTATCAATCCTTATTATTCTTGCAAGTATTCTTTTAATAATTGTAGTTTTTGTTCAAAATCCAAAAGGTGGGGGATTAAGTTCTGATTTCGGAGCAGCACATCAATTAGGTGGCGTAAAAAAAACAAATGATTTTATTGAAAAAGCAACTTGGACACTAGCAGGAACAATTATGGTTGTAAGTATAATTTTAACTATAAAATTAAAACCTGCAGAAGTAAAAACCGAAGCTCCTGCTCAAACAGAACAACCAGCAAGTGAAGCTCCGCAAGGAAATCAGCCTGCTCAATAAGAACTAAAAACTAATTTTTTAAAATGTCAGTATGTCAGCATACTGACATTTTTTTATGCCTTAAAATTAGTAAAACAGCTAAATTGACTGATTAACTTTAATGGCATAAAATTGGGGTAAATTGCAATGTAAATTTTAAACTTAAAACATATAATATGTCAACAACATTTAAACCTTTAGCAGACAGAGTTCTAGTTGAACCTATAGCTGCGGAGCAAAAAACAGCAAGTGGAATTTATATCCCTGATACTGCAAAAGAAAAACCATTACAAGGGAAAATTATTTCAGCAGGAAAAGGAAAAGTTGATGAACCAATGACGGTTAAAATTGGAGATAATGTACTTTTTGGACAATATTCTGGTACAGAAATAAAGTTAGACGGTAAAACGTTTTTAATTATGCGTGAAGCAGATATCTACGGGATATTATAATATTAATGGATGGATACGCAAGATTTTGCGTATCAACAAAAAAAAGAAAAAATGGCTAAAGAAATTTATTTTGACGTTGAAGCTCGTGAAAAGCTTAAAAGAGGAGTTGATGCATTAGCAAATGCTGTTAAAGTAACATTAGGACCAAAAGGAAGAAATGTTGTTATCGGTAAAAAATTTGGAGCACCTCAAGTAACAAAAGATGGTGTTTCAGTTGCAAAAGAAATTGAATTGAAAGATCCAATTGAAAATATGGGTGCACAAATGGTAAAAGAAGTAGCTTCAAAAACTGCTGATATTGCTGGTGATGGTACAACAACAGCTACAGTTTTAGCACAAGCTATAATTGGAGCGGGAATGAAAAATGTAGCTGCTGGTGCAAATCCAATGGATTTAAAAAGAGGAATAGATAAAGCAGTTATAGAAGTTGTGAAAAACTTGAAATTACTTTCGAAAGAAGTAGGTTCTGATAACGATAAAATAAAACAAATTGCAACAATTTCAGCTAACAATGATGAAACTATCGGTGCTTTGATTGCTCAAGCAATGAAAGTTGTTGGAAATGATGGTGTAATAACAGTAGAAGAGGCAAAAGGAACTGAAACAGAAGTGAAAACTGTTGAAGGTATGCAATTTGATAGAGGTTATTTATCTCCGTATTTCGTTACAAATGCAGAGAAAATGATCGTTGAAATGGAAAACCCTTTGATCCTAATTTACGATAAAAAGATTTCTAATATGAAGGATTTACTTCCTGTATTAGAACCAGTTGTTCAAGCTGGTAAGTCTTTGTTAATAATCGCAGAAGACGTTGATAATGAGGCTTTAGCTACTTTGGTTATTAACCGCATTCGTGGTTCATTAAAAGTTGCAGCTGTAAAAGCTCCAGGTTTTGGCGATAGAAGAAAAGCAATGTTGGAAGATATCGCAATCTTAACAGGTGGGCAAGTTGTTTCTGAAGAAAGAGGATTAACTCTAGAAAACGCTACTTTAGATATGTTGGGAACAGCAGTTAAAATTGAAATAGATAAAGACAATACAACAGTTATTAATGGAGCTGGAACAAAAGAAGATATTCAAGTTCGTATTGGTCAAATAAAAGCACAAATTGAAACAACAACTTCAGATTACGATAAAGAAAAGTTACAAGAACGTTTAGCTAAATTGGCTGGTGGTGTTGCTGTACTTTATGTTGGTGCTGCTACAGAAGTTGAAATGAAAGAGAAAAAAGACCGCGTTGATGATGCATTAGCTGCTACTCGCGCTGCGGTTGAAGAAGGAATCGTACCTGGTGGTGGAGTTGCTTTAATTCGTTGTATTGGTTCTTTGGATAAATTAGTAGGTGTTAACGAAGATGAAAACACTGGAATTGCAATTATTCGTCGTGCTGTTGAAGAACCTCTTCGTCAAATTATTGCAAATGCAGGCGAAGAAGGTGCTGTAATTGTTCAAAGAGTTCGTGATGGAAAAGATGATTTCGGTTTCAATGCTAGAACTGAAGTATTTGAAAACTTATATGCTGCAGGTGTAATTGATCCTACTAAAGTTACGAGAATTGCAATTGAAAATGCGGCGTCTATTGCTTCAATGTTATTAACTACAGAATGTGTTATTACAGATTCTGCTGAAGATAATGCTGCAGGAATGAATATGGGTGGAATGCCTGGAGGAATGGGCGGAATGATGTAATTTAAGAAATAAGATTTCGCTAAAGCGGAGTCTTTTCTCGGTCCCTCTTCCCGATTTTATTCGGATAGAACGGAACGTTACTATATATAAAACGAGATTATCTTTTGGTAATCTCGTTTTTTTTTACTCAAAATTTAACAACCTTATAACATTTTTAATAATTAGTGATCAACCAATAATACATACCTTTGGCCTTATGAAAAAACAAATAACATCTTTCTGTTTTGGTGTTTTAACAGTAACAATTTTGTTAAACTGTTACTTTGTTTCTATTTTCAAAAACTCTGATTTAATTAATTCAAAGACATTAAAATCAGAAAAAACAATACTATTAAAGAAAGAAAGTTTTTCATTTGCTATTAGTGAATTAGTAGAAGAGGACGATGAATTTTTGGATTCACAATTTCTATTATTAAATAATAAACCTTTTTACTCTGACATAAATTTCAGAATAAATAAAAGTGAAAACAATAAAAGAGCAAATATTGAATTTGAATTCATAACAAAACCAATACCTCTCTGGCTCGAAACGCGTCAAATTATTATTTGATTTTTTCTATTCCCCCACCTCTATTAAATCAAAAAAATATTTTTTTATTCATTAGTGTTTTTCATAACGCTTTGTATAATAATAAATTAAATGGAAAATTATAAAACTTTCAATGAGCAAGAAACTATTGATAAATTAATTCATTTTTTACCTGCTCAAGCTCCATTAAAAGATTTCATTACACAAAATAGATTAGTCGCTTTTCAAAGCAAAACATTTCATGAAGCAATCAAAGATGCTTCTGAAATCTTTGGTTATAAAGTTTATTTGTCATTTAAACAATACCGTGAATTATACAAATCAAAAAAAATAAATAAAGATATTTTAGAATCGATTGTTAATTCAAAAAAAGGAAATGAAACAACAGAATATTGGATCAACAAACTTCTTTTCAATAAAGATTTAGAAGAAAAAAATAAAAGAATTGGAATATTAAGATCAAAATGGAAAAGTGAATACAAAGTTGATATTGACACATTAGTTCATACAAATCTTTTTAAAATAATCTGTAGTTATTTAGACCAAGGGATTTCAATTTGGAATTTTCCTACTGCAGATACAGGATTATTAGGCTCTATTAAAGAATTAGAAAAAAATAGCTATTCAAGTTTTTTTAAATCAAAAAGAGTAAAACAGTTATTATTAGATGATAAATGTGAAATTGAGTATTTGTTGAATATTTTAGTTGGTAACGAAAAGTATTACGAACAATATTTATTTGATCAACAGTTTGCACATCCTGGATGGTCAGGATTAGCAGCAGTAATTCAAAATAGACCAGGTACTTTATTAGATACTAAAAAAATCACACTTAAAGATTTTATAATATTAGAATTACTACTTGAAATAGATGTACTAGATAATCATTTTGGTAAGATTTGGTCACCTTTAAGTCAAAAAATCGAAAACATTGAGTTCAATTTATTTGAAAATGTTGAAACAACAGAAAATGATTTATTACTTTCTATTTGGCAAGATGCTTACGAATTTAGTTTTTATGATCAAGTATTAGGTGCTGTTAAATTAGAGGACAAAACTGAAAAAAATGACCCTGCTTCATTTCAAGCTTTTTTTTGTATAGATGACAGAGAATGTTCTATAAGAAGGCATATTGAAAAAATTGATCCTCAATGTAGTACATATGGTACGCCTGGGCATTTTAATGTTGAATTATTTTTCAAACCTGAAAATGGGAAATTTCATACTAAAGTTTGTCCCGCACCCGTCACACCTAAATTTTTAATAAAAGAAATTGAAAATTCGACTAAAAGAAAAAAAGAAATTCATTTTAAAAAACAAACAAATTCATTATTACTTGGATGGCTCTTTACCCATACTTTAGGTTTTTGGTCAGGATTTAAGTTAATGCTTAATATTTTTAGTCCTAGAAATAGTTCATTAATGGTATCTTCATTTCAACACATGGATAAAAATTCAAAATTATCAATTGAAAACACAGATCCAAATGATAAAGAAGGTGATTTACAAATCGGTTTTTCAATAGATGAAATGACAGATCGAGTTGAAGGATTACTGAAAAGTACAGGATTAGTTGAAAACTTCGCTCCAATTGTTTATGCTGTTGGGCATGGTTCTAGTAGTATTAACAATACTCATTATGCCGTTTATGATTGTGGAGCATGTTCAGGTCGACCAGGATCTGTAAATGCTCGTGCTATTAGTTATATGGCTAATCATAAAGTTGTAAGAGAAAAATTATCTGAGCGTGGAATTATCATTCCAAATGAAACCCAATTTATAGGAGCTTTACATGACACTTCTAGAGATGAAATACTTTTTTATGATACTGAATTACTTTCTGATCAAAACAAAAAAGATCATTGTAAAAATGAAATAAACTTCAATCTTGCTTTAGACAATAATGCTAAAGAGAGAGCAAGAAGATTTTTACTAATAGATACTCATGATACTGCTAAAAAAATTCATGAAAAAGTCAGAAAAAGATCTGTAACATGGTATGAGCCAAGACCTGAATTAACTCATTGTGGAAATGCACTTTGCATCGTAGGAAGTAGGATATTATCTAGAGGACTCTTTCTTGATCGACGTTCATTTCTAAATTCATATAACTATAAAATCGACCCTGAAGGAAACTATCTACTAAATATTTTAAATGCAGTTGCTCCAGTTTGTGGTGGAATTAATCTAGAATATTATTTTTCAAGAGTAGATAATCATATGTTAGGAGCGGGTACAAAATTACCTCATAATGTTATGGGACTTTTTGGAGTTGCTAATGGTATTGAAGGTGATTTGAGGACAGGATTACCAAATCAGATGGTAGAAATTCATGAGCCATTACGATTGATGGCAATTGTTGAACATTATCCTGAAGTGATACTTCAAACTATCAAAAAAAACCCTTCTACCTATGAATGGTTTGTAAATGAATGGGTTAGACTTGCTGCAATTCATCCTGAAACTGGTGAATTCTACATAATGAAAAATGGTGAATTTGAATATTACAAACCTATTACAAATTCGGTTAAAACGATTGAAAACATTATGAAACTTGTAGAATCAAGTCATGACCCTTTATCTGTACAATTAATAAAAAACAATTAAACTATGGAAACTTACGTAATGGAAACATTTATTAAAGCTTTCATACTTACTTCTTTTGTAGGTTTTATTTTAAGCTTATTAATACCTAAAAAAAATGAAACTATTGTATCTATGGTTTCCTATTGTACAATTGGACTTCAATTAATCGGGACTATCTTTTTTGTTGGATACTGGATCTATCAAGGTCATCCAGAGATAAATGTGAAAGAATTTTCTATTTTCAAAGCAGATGACTATGATTTTTACATTGATTTGTTTTTTGATGAAATCACCGCTACTTATTTAATCATAGGAGTTCTATTAACTTTTTTAATAACTGTTTATAGCCGTTATTATCTTCATAGAGAACCAGGATACAAACGATTTTTCAGTATCTTATTATTCTTTTATTTAGGTTATAATATTATAATATTCTCAGGAAATTTAGAAACTTTATTTATTGGATGGGAAATATTAGGGATTTCTTCTTTCTTGCTAATTGCTTTTTACCGAGACCGTTATCTTCCTGTTAAAAATGCAGTAAAGGTTTTTTCAATTTATAGAATTGGAGATGTTGGATTAATATTAGCTATGTGGTTGAGCCATCATTTATGGCATGAAAACATTTCTTTTCACCAATTAGAAACAGTCGCTTTCGTAAATGAGCATCTAGCAAATCATAGTTTAATGGGGATATTAATTTCTCTTTTGATTTATATGTCTGCAGCAGCTAAATCAGCACAATTACCATTTTCATCTTGGTTACCAAGAGCTATGGAGGGACCAACTCCATCTAGCGCGATTTTTTACGGTTCTCTTTCTATACATATTGGAGCTTTCATTATGTTAAGAACCTTTCATTTTTGGGAAAATCAAACTTCATTTAGAATTTTTATTATTATTGTAGGATTAGCCACAAGTATTATGGCAACATTAACTGCGAGAGTTCAATCTTCTGTTAAAAGTCAAGTTGCTTATTCTTCAATTGCTCAAATTGGTCTAATTTTCATTGAAATTTCGTTAGGTTTTGAATCTTTAGCATTGGTTCATATTGCTGGAAATGCATTTTTAAGAATGTACCAATTATTAGTTTCACCATCTGTCGTAAGTTATAAAATCAGGGAGCAATTTTACAATTTCACTCCAAGAATTAAAACAATCGAAGATAGTTTTCCAAAAAAAATAGAATACACTTTATATATATTGAGTTTGAAAGAGTGGAATTTAGATTCTTTTATGTACCGAATATTATGGAATCCATTAAAAAAAATAGGTAGTAAACTCAACTTTCTATCGTTTAAAAACGTGTATTTTTTCTTCATTTTAATTTTTGCTATTGGCATAGTTTTTATTTACTTCCGCGAATCAATTCCTATTGAAATTTTACAATATTTACCAACTTCATTTGCATTAATTGGACTTTTAGCTATTATCAAAGGATTTACAGAGAGAAATAGTGTTCGTTTAAGTTGGAGTTTGATATTAATAAATCATTTTTCAACAGTACTTGCTATTTCTTTTAACGAACATTTTGATAGTACTCATATTTGGTGGTATATAAGTGGGGTTGTTATTGCAGGATTAATAGGTTTTGCTTGTATTCAGAGATTAAGGTATTTAGAATCTTGGATTAGTTTAGATAAATTTTATGGTCATTCTTATGAGCACCCAAAAATTGCATTTTTATTTCTTTTAGCTTGTTTAGGAATGTCTGGATTTCCTATTACGCCAACATTTATAGGTGAAGATTTGATTTTCTCTCATATTCATGAAGATCAATTCTTTTTAGCATTTTTTATCGCTTTAAGTTTTGTACTAAATGGGTTAACAGTAATAAGAATATATGCTAGAATATTTCTAGGTCCAAATCTTAAAAAATTTCAAGGAAAAACTCAACGGACATCTTAGGTATTGGGTGTAAGGTGTAAGGTGTAAATTAAAATAATAAAACAAAATATAAATTTTAAATAAATAAAAATGAAAACAAATAATTTAAAAGACCCTAAAGACGGTTTAGCAGGTTTAAAAGAAAATTTCAGTAGCGATGCTGTATCTGGATTTTTAGTATTCTTATTAGCACTCCCATTGAGTTTAGGTATTGCAAAAGCAAGTGAATTTCCTGCAATATATGGTTTAATTACCGCAATGGTAGGTGGTATTTTAGTAAGTTTTTTCGCAGGTTCAAAATTAACTATAAAAGGACCTGCTGCTGGATTAATAGTAATTGTAGCTGGGTCAGTTGCCGAATTAGGTCAAGGTGATAATGATTTAGGTTGGAAACTTGCACTCGGAGCAATTGTTGTTGCCGGAGCAATCCAAGTTTTATTTGGAATTTTTAAATTGGGGAAATTAAGTGACTTCTTCCCGTTATCAGCTGTTCATGGTATGTTAGCAGCAATCGGTTTAATTATTATAAGTAAACAAATTCACATATTAGTTGGTGCATCAACATCTTATTCTGATGGACCTTTAAAAGGTAAATCAATTGTTGAGCCACTAGAATTAATTTCAAAAATACCAGATACTTTGGCTCATTTTTTCCAACATCAAGAAGTAGCAATTGTTGGTTTAGTAAGTTTATTAATTGTATTTGGATGGCCAAGAATTAAGGTTGGTTTTTTAAAGAAAATACCTGCACCTCTTGTTGTTTTAGCAGTTTCAATCCCTCTATCAATGATATTAGGTATTCATAACATCAAAGAAGTTTTAGGAGAAAATGGTGAAGTTATAACAAAAGCTTTTAATCCTTTAGTAAGTTTTGACAAAGGATTTTTTGAAATACTTGGAATAAATGTAAGTTTTGATGGTTTAAGCCAAGTTGGTACATTCTGGAAATTTGTATTAATGTTTGCATTAGTTGGAAGTTTAGAAGCACTTTTAACAGTCAAAGCAATTGATATGTTAGACCCATACAAACGTAAATCAAACTATAATAAAGATTTAATTGCTGTTGGAATTGGAAATATTGTAGCTGGAGCATTAGGTGGTCTTCCAATGATTAGCGAAGTTGCTCGTTCTTCAGCAAACGTTGCAAATGGTGGGAAAACAAGATGGGCAAACTTTTTTCACGGAGTATTTATCTTAATCTTCTTAATTTTTGCTGTAGCTTTTAGTAACTTAATTCCAAATGCGGCTTTAGCTGCAATGTTAATCGGAGTAGGATTTAAATTGGCTCATCCAAAAGAATTTGGACATATGGCCAAAATTGGCTGGGATCAAATCGTTGTTTTCATCACTACAATTGTTGTTACACTTGCAACTGATTTATTAGTCGGTATTGGTGCAGGTATTTTGGTTAAAATCATTATACACTTATTAAATGGTGCTCCATTGAAAAATATGTTTAGTGCAAAAGCAAAAATTGAAGGAAATACTATTACAGTTGAAGGCGCAGCCGTTTTCAGTAATTTAATTGGAATTAAAAAGCAAATCGCTAAATTTGATTTCAACCAAAACGTGACTTTTGATGTTACAAAATGTAAATTGATTGACCATACTGTAATCGAAAATTTATATCATATCAAAGATGATTTTGAAAATGAAGGCGGTTCTTTTACTATTTTAGGTATAGATGAATTTAAACCTGCGACTGGATCTTCACATAAATTTGCTGCTGTAAAAAAATAATTATTTCGCAATTAATATTTTATAAAAATGAAAATTAAAAATTTAATAATTATAGGAGGTTTGGTTTTAACGTTTCCTCTTCTCGGTCAAAATCAAACAGTAACTGATTTAGAAACAATAAGTAAAATATCAAAAATAGAATATCCAGAATTCAAAAAGAAATTAAATGAATCTGGAAGTCACTATATTAAAACTACAATGGTTGCGCAAATATGGTCGCGTTACACCGATTTTAATCCGGGAACAACATTGAATGGTTATACAAATCAAACTCCATTTGATATTGGAATTCGCCGAGTACGTGTTAATTTTCTAGCTCAACCCACTGATCGAATTTTCTTTTATGCACAATTTGGTCAAAACAATTTCAATCTGACTTCTAAATTGAATACAGGTGCATTTTTACACGATGCTGTTGGAGAATACAGAATTCATCCTAAAATGTTATCATTAGGAACAGGTTTAAGTGGTTGGAGTGGTTTAACTCGTTTTTCAGCTCCGGGAGTTGGTAGTATTTTAGGAGTAGATGCTCCTTTATACCAACAAGTTACAAATGGAATTAATGATCAGTTTCTTCGTAAATTATCTATTTATGCTAAAGGTAAAATTGGAAAATTAGACTACCGATTAGCTGTTTCAAATCCAATGACTGCACAAAACAGTACTGTTCCGCTTGGAACATTGAATTCAAATTCAGCTACTTATTCACTTAGACCTCCTCAATTACAAACCCAAGGTTATTTAAATTATCAATTCTTTGATCAAGAAGACAATACTTTAGCTTATACAACTGGAACTTATCACGGAAAGAAAAAAATATTAAATTTAGGAGCTGGTTGGATTGAACAAAAAGGAGCCCTTTGGCATACTCAAACAACAAATGGTAAATTGGATACTATAAATGATAATATGAATTTATTAGGTGCTGATTTATTTTTTGAAATGCCTTTGAGTGAAAAAAGAAATGCAGTTACCGCTTATTTAGCATATACTGATTATCAAATGGGCAAAAATTACATTCGTAACTTAGGTGTAATGAATCCTTCAACTGGATCTATAGGAAATGGCTCTTTAGCTGGAGGTGGAAATGCGGTTCCTTTAATTGGTACTGGTCAAACAATTTTTACTCAATTAGCTTATAAATTCAAAGATAATCTTTTACCTGAACAAGGAACTTTCCAAATTTATGGTAGTGCACAAGTATCAAAATTCCAAGCATTAAAAGATAATATGATAATCTATGAAGGTGGAATAAACTGGTTAATTAATGGAGATCACCATAGTAAATTAACTTTATCTGTTCAGTCTAGACCAATTTTTATTACAGATTTAAATGGAGAAAATGTAACTCACTCTAGAAAAGGAATGGCTGTTCTTCAATATCAAATTTCGCTTTAGACTTATATTAATTCAATTTAAAAAGAATCATTCTTTTTTGATTGATGCTTTTTTTATTAATTAACAGATTAAATATTAGAGTATTAGAATTTAAATATTTTGAAGATAAATAAATAAATAAATAACTTCAAAAATTAGAGATCCTGAATTTCTATTTGATTTTAGCTAATTCTATAATTTCTTTCCCATCTATAACTTTACTTTTTGAATTCAAATTCACTGTATTGATCATTGCTAAACCAACCTCTTTCAAAGTGCAAAATCCTGATTTATAAAGAAATCTTCCAATAGGGTAAAGCCAATTGATATATTTGTAAAAGCTATGCGTATTTTTCAATCCTTCGGTAGGTTTGATAAATCCAGGTCGAAAAGCGAATACTTTTTTGAAAGGTAATTTCATTAAGTCATTTTCAGTTTTACCTTTCACTCTCGCCCACATTGATTTTCCTTTTTCAGAACTATCAGTACCCACTCCTGAAACATAACAAATTGTCATATCTTTATTTACACTAGACAAAATATTAGCGAAATGAAGGGTTAGTGTATATGTCAATTTAAAATATTCAGGCTCTTTTTTTCCAACTGAAGTAACTCCTAAACATAGAAAAGCTGCATTATACCCTGAAAATTGATCAGCAATTGAATTAAAATCATAAAAATCATCGTGAATTATTTCTTTAAATTTTTCGTGAACAATTCCACAAGATTTACGATTTACAACCAAAACCTTTTCTACTAATGGGTGATTTAAACATTCAAAAAGAACACCTTCACCTACCATTCCTGTTGAACCCGTTATAATCGATCTAATCTTTTCCATAACTACTTTTTAATTCTACTAAAATACATTTTAAATTTTGGCTAACTATTTGATTGTAGTATTTTATTTAGGTATATTATATCATAATTTATTAATTTAGGGAAATGAACAAAATAGTATATAGTATAGCGATTATCTTCCTTTTTTTAGGAAACACTATAAAAGCACAATCAAATAGTGATATTAATTGTCCTATTATTCCGAGACCGGTTGTTTACCAACTCTCTTCAGGAGATTTTGGATTAGTAAATAATGAATTACAAATTAATACAAATAACCTTCCAACTGAAATTGGATTTTATTTAAAAAAACAACTTGAATCTGCATTTTCAATTAAAACTAATTTGATAGAAGACCAAGGAGTTATACTATTTAAAAAAATTAAAAATGTTCCTTATGGTACTTATTCAATAAATATTTCTGATAACATAACGATTACTTATAGTTCGGAAGAAAGCTGTTTTTATGCTGTAAATTCTTTATTACAGTTAATTGAAAAAAATGGAAGAGACCTTATAATTAAAAAATGTTTCATAAATGATTATCCTAAGTTTGAGTGGAGAGGAATGCATTTAGATGTAAGTCGCCATTTTTTCACAACAGATGAAGTAAAACGATACATTGACTTAATGGCACTCTATAAATTTAACACTCTTCATTGGCATTTAACAGATGATCAAGGTTGGAGAATTGAAATCAAACAATTCCCTAAATTAACCGAAATTGGAGCTTGTAGAGACAGCACTTTAATAGGTTATTTAAATGATTCTCCTCGTAAATATGAAAGAAAACGAACTGAAGGTTTTTACACACAAGAACAAATAAAAGAAATTGTTGATTATGCTTCAAAAAGATACATTTCTATAGTACCAGAAATTGAAATGCCTGGTCATTCTAGAGCTGCTTTAGCAGCATATCCTGAATTTTCTTGTACCGGTAAACAACTTGGAGTACCTGGATTATGGGGGCAATTTGAAGATGTTTTTTGCTCAAAACCTCAAACAATTGAATTTATTAAGAAAATTTTAGATGAAGTAATTCCTTTATTTCCTTCTAAATACATTCATATTGGCGGAGAAGAAGTACTTCAGTCAAGGTGGTTAGAATGTTCAAATTGCACAAAAGTTATCGAGGAAAATAAGTTGACAGGTGTAAATGAATTACAATCGTTTTTTGTTAAACAAATAGAAACTTATCTTACTTCTAAAGGAAAAGTACTTATTGGAAGAGATTTGAATTATATGAATAAGCTATCTGGAACTTCAGTATCAATGCTATCGAAAGAAATAACTTCTAATTCAAACTATTACAAAATAGCCAATGATTCAGAATATTGTAATTTTAATCAAATTCAATATAAATTAGAAAAAGTAGTAGTTGGTAGTTTTTTACCATTAGAGAAAGTATATGAATTCAATCCAATACCTAAAAATTTCACAAATCTTGAATCAGCCTATATTTTGGGAGGTCAAGCTAATGTTTGGACAGAATACATCTCTTCTATGTTTCAATTAGAATATATGGTTTTTCCACGTGCTTTAGCGATGTCGCAAGTTCTTTGGTGCAGAGAGCAAAAGCCATCTTTTGAATCATTTAAAAAAACACTTATCGACTATCAATTTCCATTTTTATACAGGTATAAAGTAAACTATTCAATAGCAATTTTAAACCCTGAAAAGGTAGAATAAAATAAATATGAAATCAATACTCTTTCTTCTTTCAATCGTCTTCTTACCTACCCTATTTTCGTTAACTAAGGATTGTAACGAAACATTTCCATTGAATCAGCAGATTATAGAATTTGTGAATTCAAAAATGAATAAAAAAGTCGGAAAAGGTGAATGTTGGGATCTTGCAAATGAAGCCTTAAATCTCGTTCAAGCAAAATGGGATGGTAAATTACAATATGGAAGAATACTTGATTACAAAAAGGAATGTATCTATCCTGGTGATATTATTCAATTTGAAAAAGTAAAAGTAAAATATACCGAAAACAAAATAACCTATCAAGAAGCAATGCCGCACCACACTGCGATTATTTATGAGGTAAAAGGTACGGGTGATTATGTGCTTGCTCATCAAAACACAGCGTATACTGGAAGAAAAGTTGGAAAAAGCGCTTTGAATTTGATGAATGTAACGGGTGGGAAAATTAATATTTATCGTCCTGAAAAATAATCCGATTTTATTAAAAAAAAAATCCATTGATTATCAATCAAAATGATATTTATTATTAAATTAATAGATATATGGAAAAATTTAAAAATAAATATCGTGTAGAATCAGCACGATTATATGGTTATGATTATGGTTAAAATGGTGCCTATTTTATAACAATATGTACAAAAAACAGAATTCATCATTTTGGAAATGTATCAAATGGTAAAATGGAATTATCAGAAATTGGAAAATACGCATCTGAATGTTGGTCTAATATCCCAAAACATTTTCCATTTGTAGAATTAGATGAATTTGTCATAATGCCAAATCACGTTCATGGAATAATCATTATAAATAAAATCAATGAAAATGAATTCCAAATTCCATTCAATGAAATAAATCAACCTTTATATAAATCAACATACAAGAATCAATTCGGTCCGCAATCAAAAAATATTGCTTCAATTGTGCGTGGTTTTAAAATTGGGGTTACAAAAAATGCTAAACATATAAATCCTGATTTCAAATGGCAAGCAAGATTTCATGATCATATTGTTAGGAATGAAAAATCATTTAATCATATTCAAAATTATATTTTAAACAATCCTTTAAAATGGAGTCAAGACACTTTTTATAATTAAAAAAGCTCGCTCCAAAAGAAGCGAGCTAAATCTATATCTCAACCTAAATCTTAATCTTAAAACCTAGCTAATTCAAACAATGCAGTTTCAAATCTTCCTTTCGGTAAAAATTGGTGTTCTAAATGAGCATCAAAAGGAACTGGGGTATCAATAGATGCTACACGTTTAACAGGTGCATCTAAATCATTGAAACAATTTTCATTGATCAAAGCAACCAACTCTCCTCCTATTCCACCTGTCATACAATCTTCGTGCAATACAATTACTTTTCCTGTTTTTCTAACAGCATTATAAATTGCTTCTGTATCCAAAGGTAAAAGAGTTCTTAAATCGATTAATTCAGCTTTTATTTCTGGATGTTTGTCCAAAATTTCTTTCGCCCAATGAACTCCCATTCCATAAGTGATAATTGTTAAATCATCTCCTTCACGAACAGTTCTTGCTTTTCCAATTTCTACTGTGTAATAATCATCCGAAATTTCTTCTTTTAAACTTCTATATAAATTTTTATGCTCAAAAAACATTACCGGATTAGGATCTTCAATTGCCGCATTTAATAATCCTTTAGCATCTTCTACTGAAGAAGGATAAACGATTTTCAATCCTGGAGTATGAAAAAACCAAGCTTCATTACTTTGAGAATGAAAAGGTCCTGCAGCTGAACCTGCGCCTGTTGGCATACGAACAACAACGTCCGCTTTTTCTCCCCATCTCCAATGTAACTTCGCTAAATTATTTACAATTTGATTAAATCCACACGTAACAAAATCAGCGAATTGCATTTCTACAATTGCTTTCATTCCAGCGATTGACAAACCTAAACCTGCACCAACAATTGCTGATTCACAAATTGGGGTATTTCTAACTCTTCCTTTTCCGAAAAG
>CANCQX010000024.1 GCA_947380375.1 Flavobacteriales bacterium | reverse complement strand
GCTACATCAATAGTACCATGAGAAGCACCTAATGTAATACCTCTGTTACTAGCTAAAGTAAATCCTGTGGTTACAGCCAAAGTACCTCCATTTATTGTTATACTTGTAGCTGTAACTGATCCTGGTGCAGCTCCTAAATTAAGATCGGCTGATACACTTAATGTTCCCGCACTAATAGTGTTTGTTCCTGTATATGTGTTTGTCTGAGATAAAGTTAATGTCCCAGTAGATCCCCAAGTTATACCACCTGTACCTGAAAAAACACCTGTTTGAGCAGCATCTCCATTACCACTAAAAGTAGTTAAGAATCCACCATTGTTAACAGCCCCTAAAGACAATTTTGCAGTACAAGCAGTTCCGTTGGTAATAGTATAAGTTGGTGCTGCTGCTGAGTGCGTTACTGCTCCTGTTTGCAACATAGTAGTACCACTCGTAACATTGCTTCCTCCAGTTATAGTTAGGTTGTAATTACCTATAGATAAAGTTCCTATGGTATGTGTTATACCTGCTCCTGCTGAAGTTTTATCGATGGATATTGTTGCTGCACCGCCGACTGTCGTTGTTGTACCAGTAAAAGTGGATCCTGTATTATTTGCTAATTGTAAAGTACCTCCGTTTAAATACAATAAACCCCCTGCAACGGTATTCAATGCATTAGTAACCTCAACTCTCAAGTTACCTGCTGTTAAAGTTGTAGATCCATCTGCAGATGTAGTTCCTGATCTTGTACTAGCAGTGGCTAAAGTCATTTGACCAGTTCCTAATTTCTCAAAATTAAAGGCGCCTGCTACTGCACCCAATGTTAATAAAGTACTTGCATCTGTATTAAAATCGGCTGCTCCCGTTAAGGTTGTTGCACCAAAAGTAATTCCGCCTGTCCCACTAGATACATTGCTTCCTATGGATATTTGTAAGGCAAAAGCACCTAAAGATAACGTTCCTAAAGTATGGGTAACCCCTGCTCCAGAAGAAGACACATTTGATGTTATTTTTGCGGCACCTGATACTGTTGTATTTCTATTAAATGATAAACCTGTCGCATTTTCAAGAATTAACTCACCATCAGAAATAGCTAAATTACCCGAACCTAATGCAGATGCAGATGTAGTTGCCTTAATTACACCTACTGATAAGGTAGTAGTGCCAGAATACGTATTTACACCCGATAATGTTAATGTACCTGCTCCGGTTTTGGTTACATTACCCGCTCCAGAAATTATACCTGAAGATACAGTCGCATTTGCTCCGTCTACGGTTAATAAAAAACCTCCATTAGTTATAGTTCCTGTTAAGGTAAGCCCTCCAGATCCTGAAGAAGTAATCGTTGATGCCGCTGTTAATGTAATTGGTATCGAAAGGGATGCAGCAGTACCACTAGAGTTAAGTAAAGCTCCTGCTGGTGTACCTAATAAACCAGGCCCTGCTAAATTTATATTTGACCAAGAGGTAATCGTTGCTGCATTCGCTCCGTTTACATCTAATGCACCACCTGATTCTACTGTGATTGTACTTGTTGCTGAACCTATCCATGCAGAAGTAGGTTTGTAGGTATGACCTGATTGTATGACAAAGGATTGACCTGCAGTTGTAAAATCAGTAGGTGCTATTCCTGATGTACCGTCTCGATTTGAATTCCAATTGCTAAGTGTTGTAGGATCTGCAGTTGCAGTTTTAGAATAAAAAGTTGTTGGATTCGCAAAAACCATCACAAAGTATGTTTTTGTACCAAACGAACCTGATGCTACACCTGCAGTTAATGTATTTGAAGCTATTAAGGTACTTGTTGTGGTACAGGTTGCAAGGTTGTTTGTATAAGAGTAAACGGTTGGCGGTGCTGTTGTTGAAGAAGCAATTGCATTATTGGAACCAATCGAAGTCTTGGCTAAAGATATAGTAGAACTGGTTAAAGACCCAGTGTTAATAATACTCCAATACTCGGTTGAACTTACACTGGATATTCCTGCGCCATTTGTACCTGAAGAAGTTGAAGCGAAAGCTTCTGCGGTGATTACAGGGGAAGTACCTACTGGATTATTTACATTTAAAGGTAAATAAGTCCCAGATTTACCGATTTGAAATTTATAATCATTACCGGAAGCGCTAGCAACTGACCAAGTTAAAGGCCCATTTACAAAAGATGAAGGGCTTCCGCCTGAAATAGCACTAGATGAGGTATTTGTGATGCTTAACGCGTATGAAGTAGTAGTTAAATAACCTGCTGTTAGTGTTAACGTACCCGCTATAGATCTTGCTGTTTGCAAGGTTACATTTGGATCGGTTGCATACGTATTATTAATGGTTAATGATTTTGGACCACTAGCCGCGGGGAATTCAGAAGCCGTTGTTGTTTGAGCCGCAGTAGTTGAATTATAACACAAAATACCAGATGCACCATAAGTTAATGCAAAACCATTCAGAGTAACTGAACCTTTAGTCATATAACATGTTCCATTAACTGCAACGGCTTGTGAAAGCGTTACTGCAGCATCTCCAGAGTTATTTATTCCTAAAACATTAACGCTTGCTGGCAATGCACTGCCTGTAACCTGAGCTGCACTACCTATGTAATAGTAGTTACCAGTAGTACTCATAGAAATATGTGTAACGTCAGCATAATATTGCCTTATATTTCCCGAACTTGATGACAATACTATTCCATTAGTACTTGTTATTTTTAAAGTACCTCCTGATGCAACAGTAAATTTATCAGTTGCACCACTATCACTTGAACCAGATGACACATCAACATAAAAATCATTTGTACCAGCAGTACTTCCTGTACCAAAAATCAAAGTTCCACTTACAGTAACAGCATCTGCAGTTCCACCAGACGTTACTGCAGTGACTAAGTTTGATGCTAACTGAACGACAGCTCCTGAACTTATATTCCAAGTTGAAAAACCTGTTTTAGTATAATTCGCACTTGACATATTGTACACCTGAGTAGTTCCAGATCCATTGAAGTTAATCGTAGGAATAGCAGCTGTTGATTTAAATGTTCCTGTACCCGAATTAGTAACAGAACCTTTAAAATTTATAATAGTAGTAATATTTGCGGCTCCTGCATCGAATGTAGCTCCTGAAGCTAAAGTAAAATCTCCTGTTGTATAAGTTGTTGTTGGACCACTAATAGCTCCATGAAGATAAAAAGAACCGCCGTTAATAGAGGTTGATCCTGTAACTTGAAATGTTTTTAAACCACTTGAGTTTGAACCATTAATATAAAAAGTACCGGCAGTTAAAGTAAAATTACCTCCAACAGTAAGTGTATTATCTCCAACATCACTAGATCCAAAAGCATACAAAATGTTACTATTAGTTGTTGTAACAGTAAAATTATTCGTAATTGAAAAAGTTGCAGTGTTAAATTTAAGTGCTGCTGATTGACTAGCACAATTCCATGTGAAATTATAAAAAGTTTGATCAAAACCTGAAGGCATAATGGATGTTAACGATGTAATATAACAGGTAGATGTTCCAGTATTACTTGCTCCGTTCCAGTCTGCTGTTGGTATACTTGTTGGTGAAGTTCCAGTATTAGCATGTGTGTAAGAAGATGTACCTTCAAAAATTAATTTAGCAGCTGTTGCACTAGTAATTGTTCCCGCATTACTTATAGCCCCCCCAGAGTTAACGGTCATAACAGTAGAGGCATTTGAGGTTGACCAAGTCGCACCACTATTTATTGTAAAAGTCCCGCTAATTGAAGATGTCGCACTTGCAGCCATTGTAATATTTAAAATATTCCCAGTACCAGTTAAAGTTAAACCCTGCGAAGCAGCAATAGCAAAGTCTGTACCTGTAGCCCCTCCAATTGTCAACGTTGTAGTTCCACCTGAAAGAGTAAAGTTACCAGTTGTTATTGTTAAAGAATTAATTGATAAAGTCGGAACGGATGTAATTGTATATGTTCCAGAGGTATTAAAAATAATATCATCATTTGCGACAGGAGCTACATCCCCACTCCAGTTGGTAGCAGTTGTCCAAACATAAGTACCACCACCACCATCCCAAGTTCGTGTTACAGCCAGGCCTTCCCCAACAAAAAACAATACAAATAGGAAGGAGAGTAATCCTGAACTAAATTTCATTTTAAATCCATTTATCGATTTATTAGTAGTATAACCTACCTTATTTTGCTTATCAAAATTTCTGAAATACAAAAACAGTTGGGGTAAGAAAAGCATTTTAATCTTTACCGATTTTAACATCTCAATTCTCAAATATCTAGTAAAATTTCTCATAGCCTCTATATTTAAAAACTAACCTTTACTAAAAACAAAATCCGAAGACTTTTTTTTAATTACAAGTTAGTCATTTTCTTTTAATTTTCAAAACCTAATAGACAAAAAATAAACCAAAAAAATAAAACATTGATTAACAATTACTTAAAAATTTAGTAATTTTAAAGTAATCCATTAAAGAAGTTTTTTTTCCGGAAATTGGAAATTTGGAGGGTGAGGTTGATGCTTCGAGTGCCTCAGCATAAAAGGTTGAGGTTGAGGTAACCAAAGACATCTTATAAATACACTATTTTTTTAAAGTCATAAATCACACTTCGACTTATAATTCTCTTACTTTTCCTTGATGAAAAGTAAGCAAAAATCAAGGATCTTTCCTAGGAATTTTTCTCTTCATTCCATTACGTGAAACCGCAGGTAAACACTTTTCTCCACGCTAATTTTCGCAAAAAAGCGAAACGCGATTACGAAAAAATTTACTCTCTGTACTAACGTTAGATCTTCAAAAGCAGTGCTTTTTCTTCTTAGGAAAGACCAATTATAAGTTAGCTTCGCCTAAAATTTTACTCAATCCTAATAAATGAATTCAAATTTCCATAACCATACAAAAAGGTGAAATCGACAATTAGGTTAAGGTGATATTAAGTATTAGTCAAGATTGTGTTAAGGTTGAAGTTTGTGGCTTTAGCAAATCAGAATAAAAAGATTGAGAGTTAAATACAATTTAAAAAATAGTAATCGAAATTGACTTGTTTTTAAAGCTGTTTTAATTAGAAATCTACTGATTAAAAATCGTTTTTTATTCCAAAAAATGGAATCTACGTCATTGCTTTTTAAATATTTAAAAATAAAAATAATAAATTTTGTAGTATCAAAAATTTAGCCCTAAATTTATAAAAATAGTGTATTTAATAATCTTTAAATAAGTTTTTAATTTTAAAAAAATGGGCACGCTGAAAGTTTTTATTGTGGAAGATAATAAGTGGTATGGTGAAATTTTAATGCACCATCTTTCTTTGAATCCAGACTTTGAAATTCATCTTTTTGAAGATGGTGCTTCTTGCATTTCGAATTTAAATTTAAACCCTGATGTCATTACTATAGACCTTACTTTACCCGATATGAATGGGGAAGAATTGTTCGAAAAAATCAAACAAATTAACCCTACTTTACCTGTCATTTTTATTAGTGCTCAAGAAAATATTACAACAGCAATTAACTTAATCAAAAAAGGAGTTTCTAATTATATTATTAAAGATGATCACACCAAAGATCTATTATGGAATGATCTACTTAAAATACAGGAAATAAACAACTTAAAAACGAAAGTAAATACTTTACAAAACCAATTAAAATCGAATTTCAATTTAAGGGATGTACTTATCGGCGAAAGTAAAGCCAACAAAAGAACACACGAATTAATTGAAAAAGCAATAAATAGTTCAATTAATGTTTTTATTACTGGTGAAACAGGAACTGGTAAAGAATTGGTTGCCAAAGCCATTCATTTTAACGGAAAATTAAGCAAAAAGCCATTTATTGCTATCAATATGGCTGCTATACCTAAAGACTTGGTAGAGAGTGAATTATTCGGTCACGAAAAAGGTTCTTTTACAGGTGCTACTTCTCGCAAAAAAGGAAAGTTTGAAGAAGCAAATGGCGGCACATTGTTTTTAGATGAGATTGCCGAACTAGATTTCAATGTTCAAAGTAAATTATTACGCGTTTTACAAGAACGAGAATTTACAAGAATTGGAAGTAATGAATTGATAAAATTAAACATTCATTTAATTGTTGCTACCAACAAAAATATAGTTCAAGAAGTAAGAGATGGTAATTTCAGAGAAGATTTATACTACCGTATGATTGGGCTTCCGATCAACCTCCCCCCTCTTCGAGAAAGAGAAAATGATATTTTAATTCTTACAAAACATTTTTTAAACGAATACAACCTTCAAAACAAAAAAAATAAAAAAACACTTTCAGAAAAAGCAAAACAAAAGTTAATCCATTACAAATATCCTGGTAATATTAGGGAGTTAAAATCGATTATAGATTTAGCTTGCGTAATGAGCGATACCAATGAAATAAAAGAAGATGATATTACTTTTTCATCTCTAAATAATAAAGATTTACTTTCGACAAGTGATCTTACATTGAGAGAATACACCAATAATATTATACAATATACTTTAAACAATACAAATAAAAACGTTATTGAAACTGCTAAAAAATTAGATATTGGAAAATCTAAAATTTACAATTTAATTAATAGCGGCGACATTAAAGTTTAAATCAAATTAATAGCTCTAAATATTCTATTCAAATGGACTTCAGCAAAAATCATATTGGTACTTTGCCTTTAATTAGTATGCTAATTAATGATAATCCGCAACCTATTGTTTTATTAAACAATAAAGGTATAGAAGTTATTAGAAATGTAGCTGCAAAAAAAATAAACCACCTTGAGATAAAGAGTAAAAAAATCACTTTAAGTACTTTATATCGTTTTATAAGACGCTTCTCTCCTATTCTGAGTGAAAAAGGTAATTTTGAAGCAGATTTTAAATCGTTAACGTATGAAATAACTCTAAAAAAATCAAATGACCTCGAATTCATTCAACTATTTTTTAAAGATATTACTTTACAAAAAAATGAAGAAATAAAAAAAATAATTCATTCCAAGATAAAGGATATTCAGATTCAAAAACAACAAAATGAAATACTAAGACTTCAAGATAAAAAATACCAAAATTTAATAAACAATATGAATTTAGGTATGCTTGAGGTTGATTTGGATGAGAAAATTGAATATTGCAACAATATATTTAGTAAAATTTCGGGCTATAGTTTAGAAGATATCAAAGGAAAAGTTGCTTCAAACTTCTTATTTTACGATAAAGATTTATATCACATAAACCAAAAAAATAAAAAAGACACTAAAAAAGAAGCACCTCATAAATTTGAAATAATAGTTTCAGACAAAAAAAAAGACTCTAAATACTGGGAAGTAACCGCTTATCCAAGGGTTGATATTCATAAAAACAAAACTGGTTTAATTTTGGTTCACGTGGATATTACGAAACAAAAGAAACTAGAAATTAAATTATCCGAAGCACTTTCAAAAGTTCAAAAATCATCCAAAGCAAAAGAAATATTTCTTTCCAATATAAGTCACGAAATAAGAACACCATTAATTGGTGTAATTGGAATGATTCAACAAATTGAAAAAGAAAAATTAAATCCTTCGCAGAGAAAATACATTACCAATGCTAAAATTGCTTCCAATCATTTACATTCAATTATCAATAATGTTTTAGATTTATCAAAAATTGAAGCAGGCGAAATTAAATTAAATCTTCAAAAAAGTAATCTACAAAAAACGATTGAAGAAGTATCTTCTATTTTATATACTCAAGCTAAAGATAAAAAAATAGAATTAATTTTTAAAAACGACCCAAAATTAGATAAATCACTTGTATTCGATCCTACGCTAGTCAGACAGATTTTAATCAATATTGTTGGAAATGCACTAAAATTTACTGAAAAAGGAAAAGTTAGTATACAAACTCATTTATTAAAGGAAACACCAAAAGAACAAAATATTCTCATAAAAATAAACGACACTGGAATTGGGATGCATCCCGATTTTTTAAAAAATACATTCACAAAATTTAGTCAAGAAGACACTTCTATCTCTAGAAATCATGGTGGCACAGGTTTGGGGTTAGTCATAACGAAAGAACTTGTGGAGTACATGGGGGGAAACATTTCCATTTCTAGTACTAAAAACAAAGGAACGGAAGTTGAAATAAACCTAACATTTCCGTTTGACAAAAACGATAAAGCTGATAAAATAGTTCAAAAACCTAATTACAAAGCGTTATTAAATAAAAAAATATTACTAGTTGAGGATAATGAGTTAAATAGTTTACTAATTCAAATTGCGTTTAAACCTTACAAAATTAAAACTACTGAAGCAAAAAACGGATTAGAAGCAATCGAGTTGGTTAAAAAAAATGAATACGACTTAATTTTAATGGATCTTCAAATGCCATTATTAGGAGGAATTGAAACAGCAATTAAAATGAAAACCAAATTAGGGATTACAACTCCCATTGTTGCTATTTCTGCGAATTCATCAACAACTGAAATTAAAAAATGCCAGTCAATCGGCATTAATAGCTACATCACAAAACCTTTCGAAGAAGAAAAATTAATTCAATTGGTCTATCAAGAAATTTTTGATTCCAAAAAAACAGAACCCTTCTCCCCTATCGATCAAGAAAATCTTCTTTATGATTTAACCTATTTAAATGATGTAAGTCACGGAGACTCACAATTTATCGATAAAATGCTTATATTATTTGTAAGCTCTGTCCCTACTTTTACAAAAGATTTAAAAGTTGCATTTGAGAATAAAGATTTCGAAAAAGTAAAAATAATTGCACATTCTATAAAACCAACCCTAGACAACTTAAAAGTTTATTCCTTAAAAAAATTAGTTCGATTAATTGAAAACAATGATTACTCAACTTTCGAAGAAAAAAGCAATTCTTTTTTAATTAGTGATTTTTGTGCAGAACTTAATCAGTTAGCAGATCAAATAAGGAACAATGAGCTTTGATTGAGATTGAGGTTGAAGATTGAGGTTGAGTGTGAGGTTGAGGTTGAGGTTGATTAACTTAAAATTAATTTTTATGAATTTGAAATTAAAAAATATTTGAAATTAATTTCAAAAACCTTATATTTGATAAAGTAGGTATATTTAGACCTCTCTGTTCATTAACAACAAAACTTAAAGCATTATGTCGCTTCAATTCATACACGATAAAAAAGGAAACACAACAGGGGTATTTATTCCTATAGATGATTGGCAATCACTAAAGGAAAAGTACACTGATTTGGAACAAGAAGAAACAAAGCAAGTTGTTAATTTGTCTAATTGGCAAAAACAATTAATTGATGACCGATTGAATATTTATAATAGTAATCCAAATGATGTTTCTGATTTCAATGAAACTTTAAATGAGATTGAAAAGTCAATATGACTTTTCAATTGATTAACATACCTTATGTTAAAAATGATATTTTTGAAATTACGTCTTATTACAAAGAAATTTCACCAAAATTAGCATCTGAATTTATTTACCACACGCTCCGCTGGATTTTTAATCCTGCGGAAATTCGAAGCACGAAGCTAATTTTTTTACTAAAATTTCATTTTGATTATACTGTTAATTAAAAGTAATCAAGCGTTAGTTTATCGATTGGATTTCAAATCCAATTCAATTTTTAGTTGAGTTTTAATTACTCAAAAAACTGCAGGATTGCAAATCCAACAGAGCAGGCGTTTTAGCTATTAGTCACACCTATAAAAACCCAAAAGATTATAGCAATCGAAATAAATGAAGCTGAAGATTTAGGTCATAAATCTCGCCAAAAGTGGATAAAAAACACACTTTTGGCGAAAATAAATGATAAAAAATATGATATATTTTCGCCAAATGTAAAAAAAATACATACTTTTGGCGGAAATAAATAATAAAAAAATGAGCAACATAATCGGTAGATCACTAGAAATAAGTAAATTAAAAGAAATAAAAAATAAAAAAGACGCTTCATTAATTGCTATTTACGGAAGAAGAAGAATTGGAAAAACATTTTTGATACGAAATTTCTTCCAAGAAGATCTCTTATTTGAAATTACAGGATTATTCAAAGGGACACCAAAAGATCAACTAGAAAATTTTTGCAATGAGCTTAGTAAAAAAATAAACTTTCTAGAAACAAAAAAAATTAATACATGGTTAGCCGCATTTCAACTACTTGAATCACTCATAATGAATTCTGATTCCAAAAAAAAGCGAGTTATATTTATTGATGAATTTCCTTGGATTGCTGCCAAAGGGTCTAAATTTCTAATGGCTTTTGAAAATTTCTGGAACCAATTTGCTTCCCAACAAAAAAACTTAATTATAGTGATTTGTGGGTCTGCAGCATCCTATATGGTGAAAAATATACTGAAAAACAAAGGAGGTCTTCACAACCGTTTAACCGATAAAATACGCTTACTACCTTTTACGTTAAAAGAAACTGCACTCTATTTAAAGTCCAACAATGTAAAATACAGTCAATATGACATCGCACAATTGTATATGATTATCGGAGGTGTACCACATTATTTAAATAAAATCAACCCAACTGAAAGTGTTAGTCAAAACATAGACAGACTTTGTTTTCATACAGATGGTGAACTTACCATAGAATTCGATCTTTTGTTTGCATCCTTATTTGACAATTCAGAAAAACATCTAGCTATAGTTAAAGCATTAGCCTCTTCCTTACGAGGGATGTCACGTAACGAACTACTTGAAAAAACAGGATTACCAAGTGGAGGAGACACAAGTATAAAACTAGAAGAATTAATTCAATCTGGTTTTATAGATGAGTATACTTTCTATAAAAACAAATCGCACCTTAAACGCTATCGATTAACAGATGAATATAGTCAGTTCTATCTTAAATATATGGTTAAAAACAAATTAAGTGGTCCTGGAACATGGATAAATCTACAAAAAAGTCAATCGTATAAATCATGGAGTGGATTTAGCTTTGAAAATCTATGCTTAAAACATATACAATCGGTAAAAAAAGCATTGGGGGTATCATCGATCTATACTCAATCAAGTAGTTGGTTTAATAAAAATGCACAAATTGATCTAATCATAGACCGAGACGACAATGTTATAAATCTATGCGAAATAAAGTTTTTAAATAACGATTTCCAACTAACAAAGCAAGACTATCTCAACATCAAAAATAAAGCATATGAATTTGAAAAAGAAACAAAATCGAGAAAAACTATATTCATCACTTTAATCACTACATTCGGCTTAAAACCAAATGAATACAGCAACGAAATCATTACCAATACACTAACATTAAAGGATATTTTTAACGCATAAATCTCGCCAAAAGTGGGTGAAAAATATACTTTTGGCGGGATTATCGCTGAAATTTGAGATTGAGGTTGAGATTGAGGTTGAGGTTGAGGTTGAGATTTAGGTTGAGGCATAAAAAACCACTATTACCAAAAATTGTTTGTTATAGTAAACAATTTATTTGTATTTTTGTTTATCAAGACAAACAAAAATGGAAAAGTTTTTCGAGAAATTTATTCAAAAACTACAATTTGTTTCTACAGATTTTACGCGGAGTTTAATCAATGAAATTAACTGGAAAACTAGATTAATTGGAATAAAAGGAGCTAGAGGAATTGGTAAAACCACGCTATTATTGCAATATATAAAATTGCATCATTCAAATGAATTAGAAAAAACGCTATACATAAGTTTAGATTCAATTTGGTTTTCAAATAATTCATTAGTTGATTTGGTAGAATCTTTTATCAAAAAAGGAGGTAAATATTTATTTCTCGATGAAGTTCATAAATACCCAAATTGGTCTCAAGAAATAAAAAATATTTATGATGATTATACAGAATTACAAATTGTATTTACAGGTTCTTCGCTTTTAGAAATCCTAAATGCAAGAGCAGACTTGAGTAGAAGAGCAATTATATATACGATGCAAGGACTTTCATTTAGAGAGTATATTGCAATTGAACAAGGAATAAATCTTCCAATATTAAATTTAGATGATATACTAAATAATCATATAAATTTATCTCAACAGATTTTAAAAGAAATAAAACCATTTATACATTTCGATTCTTACTTGAAAATGGGGTATTATCCTTTCTACAAGGAAGAAAAAGAATTATTTAATCAACGACTTAATGAAGTTGTTAATATGATTTTAGAAATAGAACTCCCTCTATTAAGAAATCTAGAAATTGCTTATATCCATAGAATTAAACAGCTATTGGTAATTTTAACTGAGTCAGTTCCGTTTACTCCCAATATCACCAAAATAAGTAGTAAAATAGGAATTAACAGAGCAACCCTATTAACTTATTTACATTATTTGGAAGAAGCCGAATTAACGATTCATTTAAATAATGAAATCGGAGGATTAAGTAAACTTCAAAAACCTACTAAACTTTATTTGAACAATACCAATTTAATGTACATTCTTCAAAATGATAAAGTAAATAGTGGAACATTACGAGAAATATTTTTCGCTAATCAGTTAAAATATAAACATATACTTTCACTTCCAAAATTTGGTGATTTTTTAATCGATAATAAATACACAATAGAAATAGGAGGCAAAGATAAATCATTTAAACAAATTGAAGGTATTGAAAATGCGTATGTTGCTGCTGATGATATTGAGTTTGGATTCGGTAATAAAATTCCGTTGTGGCTCTTTGGATTTTTATATTAATAGATTATGTTGAGAATGATGTTGAGGTTGAGGTTGAGATTGAGATTGAGGTTGAGAGAAACAAACCTACCCTATAATATTCACTTCTCGTTCTAAGGTAACGCCAAATTTTGTTTTTACGTCTTCTATAAGTGAAGTAGATAAATCGTAGATTTCTTTACCTGTAGCTCCTCCGTAATTTACAAGTACAAGAGCTTGCAATTTATGCACTCCGTAATGACCCAAAGTTTTACCTTTCCATCCTGCTTTTTCAATCAACCAACCTGCTGCAAGTTTCACCTCTCCCTCCCCCGCTGGATAATTTGGAACTTCAGGAAATTCTTTCTGAATATTTTCTAAAATCGAGATAGGGACCACTGGATTTTTAAAGAAACTTCCTGCATTACCTATTTCTTTTGGGTTCGGTAACTTACTGCTACGAATTGCTATTACAGCATTGCTAACATCTTCAATTGAAGGAGCCTCTACCCCCATTTTAGCTAATTCTGCTTCAATTACTCCGTAAGAAGTATTTACTTTTGTTTTTTTTGTAAGTCGAAAATAAACAGCCGTGATGATGTATTGGTTTTTTAGTTTCCTTTTAAAAACACTTTCACGGTATCCAAATTCACAGGCATCATTTGAAAATGTATGTACTTCACCTGAAGCTATATGGAAAGCTTCTAATTTTTCGAATACGTGCTTTATTTCAACTCCATAAGCACCGATATTCTGCATCGGACTAGCCCCAACACTTCCAGGAATCAATGAAAGATTTTCAACTCCGCCTAAATTTCTGTCGATACAATTTAAAACAAATTCATGCCATACTTCACCTGCACCTGATTTCACAATTGCAAAGTCTTCTGTATCTTCAACTACCTCAAACCCTTTCATTTGATTTACTAAAACCAAACCATCAAACGTATCTTTTGTAAATAGAACATTACTACCGCCTCCTAATAATAGCAATTCTTCATTGGGGTATTTTTGTAAAATTGGTTTTATTTCTTCAATAGATGAAAATGTACCAAAATACTTTGCTGTAACGTCGATACCAAATGTGTTGTATGACTTAATGTTTGTGTTTTGAGAAATCATATTGCAAATGTAAGAAAAAAAAGTTGAGGCTGGGGGTGAGATTGAGGTTTAGGTTTAGATTGAGGTTGAGGTTTAGATTGAGGTTGAGAATGAGAATGAGATTGATGTTGAGGTTGAGGTTGAGAAATTTTACTACTAATTTAATAACGCAAAAAAAATCCGCCTAAATTTAAGCGGATTTATAAAAAATATGAAACTATTTTATCTTATAAATAAAAATTAGTTTGATGGTCCTGAATTATTTACTGGCGTTCCGTCTTCTGGTGCTGGTAATACATTCCCTTTGATACGTATAATTTGATTTGGTTCATTTACTGCATTCGAAGTAATTGTAACACTTTTGTTAATTGCACCTGCACGTTTTGTGTCGTATTTAACAACAATTGAACCTTTAGCTCCTGGTGCGATTGGTTCGTGAGGCCAAGTTGGTACTGTACAACCACAAGAACCTTTTGCATTCGAAATAATTAAAGGTGCATTACCCGTGTTTTTAAATTCGAACGTACATGAACCATCAGCACCATTTTTAATAGTACCATAATCATGCGTTTCTTTTGTGAAAGAAATTTTAGCTCCATTCTCAACTTGCGCTATAACTATGTTTGAAGAGATAGAAGCTCCCAACATAAACATCAAAGAAAATATTATTTTTTTCATCGTAATTTGTTTAAAATTTTAATAATGTAAATATATAAAGAAAAATCTAGTATCAAATATATTAACTAATTCTTAACAGGATTTTAATTAAGGTTGAGGTTGAGATTGAGGTTTAGATTGAGGTTTAGATTGAGATTGAGATTGAGCTGTATTCATTATGTAATCTATGTATTCATTGAAATTTAAATCCAAATGTTTTAACCTCATCTCAATACCCTCTTTTTTATCTTTATCTAATTTTGCATTTTCTTTCATTAATAAAGAATAATAAAATCTCACTTTTGCGGTATCTCTAGGCTCGTAGAATATATCAAAATTTGAAGCTTGACTCTCCAAAATCATTGGACGATTGATATACTTAGGGTATTTCTTAATTAATATGTCGGAATATTCTATCGCTTTATGATAAACTCCCAATCCCGAATAAGACATCTGTATTTTATCCAAACAAACAGGAGCATATTTATCATTTGGATAAGCTAAATAAAAATCATTCAAACTTTTGATTAAATCATAATTTCTATCTGTTGGGATTTTCTTTTTATCTTTTTGAAATTGAGATAAAGAATCTTCTTTTTGAGTAATTATTTCTTTTAATTCTTCAACGGAAGGCTTTTCATTTTTTGTTGATTTATCTCCACAAGAAGAAATTGTTATAATTAATAAAATACAAAAAAATACAATAATTTTCATCTAATATCCTCCCTTTTAATTAAATAATTGAATTATTTTCTCCCTTTTTTCATTGCAGGAAACTTCATTCTATAATCAACTTTCACTTGACCTTTTGAAATGTTTTGCAATTTAGAAGCTATTAATTTCTTTTTAATAGATGACAGATGATCCGTAAACAAAACTCCTTCAATATGATCGTATTCGTGTTGAATTATTCGAGCAGCATATCCATCGTAATACTCATCTTTAAAATCCCAATTTTCATCGTAGTATGTGATACGAATCTTTTCTTTGCGAAAAACTTCTTCTCTTACTTTTGGAATTGAAAGACAACCCTCTTTAAAGCTCCATTCTTCTCCACTTTCTTCGATAATTTTAGGATTAATAAAAACTTGTTTGAAATTTTCTATCCCAACGGCTCTTAAATCTGGTTCAATAGGATTTCCGTCTTCGTCCTCATCTTCGTCTGCAAAAGGACTTCCATCAGCTATAAATAAACGTATATCTCTTCCTATTTGAGGAGCTGCTAAACCTACTCCTGCAGCCTCATACATTGTTTCAAACATATTTTCTATCAATGTATCTAAATTCGGATATTCTTCTGTAATATCTCCTGCTATTTTTTTTAAAACAGGATCTCCGTATGCTACAATTGGTATAATCATTTTTTATTTATTGAAATGTAAAATTAATATTTTACTTGGAATGTTACAAATATAAATACTTCGATAGAAGGGATTAGCGTTAAAATTTTAGGATTATTAAAATTTAATTACAGCTAATTCATTAGAAAGACCAGTTTAAAGTTTGCTTCGCATAAATTTTCACCTAATTTCTGAAATTCAGTTAATAATAATCCTAACCTTTTTGAATTGACCCTATAGAATTCGAATCTTAAAACTATTTACATTGAGATTAAATTGATTGCATATAGGATTGGAGAATTATAGTTGCACTGATTTCATCTATCAATCCTTTGTTTTGCCTTTGTTTTTTTGTCATTCCATTATCAATCATTGATTGAAAGGCCATTTTTGAAGTAAACCTTTCATCAACCAAAACAATAGGGATCAAAGGGAATTGTTTTTCTAAAGCTTCTTTCAATAAATGAACATTTGCTGTAATATGGCTCGGTTCATTATTCAATCTTTTAGGTTCTCCCAAAACAATTGTTTCTAATTTCTCCTTTGTAGAAAGTTGAATTAAAAAATTCATTAATTCTTTTGAATCAACCGTTGTAAGACCGCTTGCAATGATTTTATTTTCATCGGTAATCGCTATTCCAGTTCTTTTTAACCCAAAATCTATTGCTAATAATTTCCCCATTTATTTCTTTATAATGAATATAGTAACATAATCCCAACCTATGTGTGGAGACGTAAAATTTTACGTCTTTTCGGGGAGTATTTATTTATTATTCCAATTCGTCATTGTCATACCAATTCCGATTGTTGTGAAACTTTTGATAAATTCTGCACATACTTCTAATCGTTCTTGCATCAATGGAACTTCAGGTTTGTCCCAATTACTCAAAACATAATCTGCTTGTTGACCGGGGTGAAAATCATTTCCAACTCCAAACCTTAATCGTGGATATTCACTTGTCTTTAAAACAGCTTGAATATCTTTTAAACCGTTATGTCCCCCATCGCTTCCTTTTCCTTTCATTCTCAATTTACCAAATGGCAAAGCGATATCATCTGTGATCACTAATAAATTTTCTACCGGAATTTTTTCAGCTTGCATCCAATAATTCACAGCTTTACCAGAAAGATTCATAAATGTGGTAGGCTTAATTAAAATTATTGTTCTCCCCTTGAATTTGACTTCTGCAACATCGGCTAATTTATTTGATGCGAATTTACCATCCATCTGACGTGCAAATAAATCAACAACTTTGAAACCAATATTATGTCTTGTTTCTTCGTATTTATCACCAGGATTTCCAAGTCCGACAATTAGGTATTTCATTCTGCTTTTTTTTACAAATTTAGGAATTAGAATTTTAGAAACTAGTCTAAATCATCAAATTCATCGATATCTAATAGTATATTTCTCGCTTCTTTAAGTTCCGAAAATGTTTTAGTATTACCTTGACTTTTAGCAATCAACATTCCTTGACTATAATAAATGGATGCCTTATCAATCTCTTTGATCGATTCAAATAATTTACCTAATTGATAATAAACAGCTAAATAATTTTCATCTTTTTCAATCAAATTCAATAAAATTTCAATCGCTTGATTCGGATTATTTTCTTTTGCATATTCTAATGAAAGCGCATAAATCAAAAATGAATCTGTTGGATCTTCTTTCAGAAATTCTTTTAATTGTTCAATTCTTGGATTCATATTAATAAACAGGTTCAATTATTATTTCAGTTAAAACCGAATTTGCAATAAAACATTCTTCGTGCGCTTTTTCGTGTAACAAATCTACTATTTCTTTTGCAGGCTGAACTTCTCCTCTAAATGAAATTTTAGGCCTCAAATAAATTTTAGTAATTGCCATTTTATTATTCGTATTCTTTTCTAAAACTGCTTCTGACGCATCTTCATAACTTTCAACAATTATTTTCTTTTTGGAAGCAACGTATAAAAATGACATCATGTGACAACTCGATAACGCAGCAGCCAATGCTTCTTCAGGATTTATACATTCAATATTCCCAATATATTCCGGGGCAGCTGAAGCTGTAAACTTTTTTCCTCCTTCAAATTCCCATATATGGGTTCGATCGTATTCAAAATAGGAAAAATCTTCTTTTTCGTTTTTCCAGGAAATTTTTACTTTATGGATTGACATTTTTTTGATGTTGGATTTTTTAATTAATGACGTAAATTGGTAGGTTTGGTGGACATTCAAAATGTGGGTATAGTTGAGACGCAAAATTTTGCGTCTCTAGGATGAACAACTGACCTCCAAACCTTCTGCCCAATCTGGTGGTAATTTTGCATACGATTCATTTTCTGGTTGTTCATCAAACGGACTTTCTAAAATTTTAAATAACTTATTCACTTCACTAAAATCATCATTTTGTGCTTTCTCTATTGCAATTTGCGCTAAATAATTTCTTAAAATATATTTTGGATTTACTTTATTCATAGCGATCTTTCGTGCTAAATCTTCGCTATTTTCTAGTATTAATCTTTTACGATATTGAACTGACCAATCGTCGAATGCTACTCGATCGATAAATAAGTCTCGGATTGTTTTATTGGATTCAAAATTCTCTATTTCTAAATTACTTAATCGTCTGAAAAACAAAGTGAAATCTACCCTTGATTGTTGCATAATTGAAAAAAGTGTATCTATCAACTTGCTATCTTCGGGATATTTAGTAAACAATCCCAATTTTTGGTGGATCAATTCGTCGTATTTAGACCTAAAGGTGGGTAAATATTCAGCTAAAACTGCTTGAACTTCTTCTACTTCACCTATTAAGGGAAGTAATGATTGTGCTAAAGCCCTACAATTCCAATGTCCGATATGAGGCTGATTTACATAAGAATACCTTCCTTGATCATCAGAATGATTACAAATTTGACCTTGATTAAATGCTTCCATAAAACCAAAAGGACCGTAATCCAATGTTAATCCTAAAATTGACATATTATCTGTATTCATAACCCCGTGCATAAAACCAACTGACTGCCATTGAGCAATTAACTCAGCAGTTTTTTTTACCACAGAAGAAAGAAGTGCTTTGTATGGATTTTCATTCTCTTTTAATTCAGGATAAAAATTTAAAATAACATAATCAGCAAGCGTTTTCAAATGATCAAGATTTTCACCGTAATACCAATGTTCAAAGGAACCAAATCGAATAAAACTTGGAGCCATTCTCGTTACAACAGAAGCTGTTTCAATAGTTTCTCTATAAACAGAATCTTTTGATGCTGTAATACATAATGCTCTAGTAGTAGGAATATTCAAACCTGCCATTGCTTCTGAACATAAAAATTCACGAATTGAAGAACGTAAAACGGCCCTTCCATCTCCTCTTCTTGAATAAGGAGTTGAGCCAGCACCTTTTAGTTGCAATTCCCAGATACCATTTTTTGAAACAACTTCACCTAAAAGTAGAGCACGTCCATCCCCTAATTGTCCAGCCCAATGGCCAAATTGATGACCAGAATAAACAGCTGCTAAAGGCAATGAAGAAGGTAATACAGTATTTCCAGAAAATACATCAATGCACTCCTGAAGAGAGAAATTAGAGCTTTCCATCTCAATTAAATCAGCACACTTTTCACTAAAACATACCAAATGAGGATTTTCTAATTTCTGAGGAGAAACAAAAGAAAAAAAATCATTCGGTAACGACGAGAAAGAATTTTTAAGTTTTAAAAAATCCATATTTATCTTTTGGTTTTTATCTTCCATTTTAATCAACAAAAGACAAATATATTTAGAAAGAATCTAAATAAACCTCGTTAATAGGAGAATTATCTCAATTGAAGAGTAATTCATTTATTCTCTTTTGATCTGAAATTGAAATATTGCTTAATTTAAACGTCAAATACATGTATGGTTTCAAATTGAAATCCCAATAAAAATAAAACCATTTTTTAAAAAAAATATCCAAACTTATTTTAATTAATTGAAGAAAATTTATTTGGATTTAAATCTTTAAAAGGAATTTCCCTACTAAATAATTCAAAATAAGATTTCTCATTAATTGACACTTTTTACATTTTTGACTTTCAACGAATAAATTATATCTTTGTAATTCAACAATAATATAATATGGAAACCCCAAAAACGTATGAGCCTTTAAAGGCAGAAGAGAAATGGTATGCACATTGGATGAATAAAGGTTATTTTCATTCAGTTCCCGATGAACGTGAAGCGTATACAATCGTCATTCCTCCTCCAAACGTCACGGGTGTACTTCATATGGGGCACATGCTGAACAATACAATTCAAGATGTATTGGTTAGAAGAGCGCGTATGTTAGGTAAAAATGCTTGTTGGGTGCCTGGAACGGATCACGCATCTATTGCTACTGAAGCAAAAGTAGTTCAAAAATTACGTGCCGAAGGTATTAAAAAATCAGACCTTTCTCGTGAAGATTTCTTAAAACATGCGTTTGAATGGAAAGATAAACACGGTGGAATAATATTAGAACAATTAAAAAAATTAGGTGCTTCATGTGACTGGGAACGAACTAGTTTCACAATGGATCCTGAATATTCTGAATCGGTAATTAATGTTTTTATTGATTTATTTCAAAAAGGAAAAATTTACAGAAAAGCAAGAATGGTAAACTGGGATCCAGAAGCATTAACAGCAGTTTCGGATGAAGAGGTAAACCATAAAGAGGTAAATTCAAAATTATTTTACGTTCGTTATAAAATTGCTGAAAGTGATGACAAATGGCTAACAATTGCTACTACTCGTCCGGAAACAATTTTGGGAGATAGTGCAATTTGCATTAATCCTACCGACGAACGTTTTAAACATTTACACGGAAAAAAAGCGATTGTTCCAATTGCAAACAGAACAATTCCAATTATTTTGGATGAATATGTTGATATTGAATTTGGTACGGGTTGTTTAAAAGTTACTCCTGCTCATGATGTAAACGATTATGAATTAGGGAATAAACATAATTTAGAAACGATAGATATCCTTAATGATAATGGTACGCTCAACGAAAATGGATTGCATTATGCAGGTCAGGATCGTTTTGAAGTAAGAAAAGCTATCGAAAAAGAACTGTATGACAAAGGCTATCTAGTTAAAACAGAAGACCATATCAATAAAGTTGGTTTTTCTGAAAGAACAGATGCAGTAATTGAACCAAAATTATCTTTACAATGGTTCGTTTCAATGAAAGAATTGGCTCAACCAGCTTTGGACAATGTAATGAATGGTGACATCGCTTTTCATCCCGATAAATTTAAAAACACCTACCGTCATTGGATGGAAAATGTGAAAGATTGGTGTATTTCTCGTCAACTTTGGTGGGGACATAGAATTCCAGTTTTTTATTATGGTTCAGGTTCTGATGAATTTGTTGTTGCAAGATCAATGGAAGAAGCGATTGTTTTAGCATCTAAAAAATTAGGACGTTCTATCACTTCAGCTGAATTAAAACAAGATGAAGATGTTTTAGATACTTGGTTCTCTAGTTGGTTATGGCCTATTTCTGTTTTCAATGGTATTACGAGACCAAACAACGACGAGATAAACTACTACTACCCTACTAATGATCTAGTTACAGCACCTGAAATCATGTTTTTTTGGGTAGCAAGAATGATTATTGCTGGAAATGAATACATGGATAATAAAATTCCATTTAAAAATGTTTATTACACAGGTATTGTTCGAGATAAATTAGGTCGAAAAATGTCTAAATCATTAGGTAATTCGCCTGATCCGATTGATTTAATTGAAAAATACGGTGCAGATGGTGTGAGAATGGGAACATTGATTTCATCTCCTGCTGGAAATGATTTACCTTTTGATACTTCACAATGTGAACAAGGGAGAAATTTTACTAATAAAATTTGGAATGCGTTCCGTTTGGTAAATGCTTGGGAAGTAAGAGATATTGAACAACCTAAATCTTCCATAAAAGCAATTGAATGGTTTGAATCTAAATTCAATCAGGAATTAGTCGTAATTAATGATTTGTTTGATAAATTCAGAATTTCTGAAGCATTAATGACAACCTATAAATTAGTTTGGGATGATTTCTGCTCTTGGTATTTAGAAATGATTAAACCGGGATATGAACAACCAATTGATTCAAAAACATTAGAAGCAACGAAGGTTTTCTTTGAAAAATTATTAAAAATAATTCATCCATTTACTCCATTTATTGCTGAAGAAATTTGGCATTTAATTCGTGAACGCGAAGAAGGAAATGACATAATTGTTGCTTCATGGCCAACTACAGGAGAAATTAACTCTAGTGTTTTAGCGAATTTCAAAGTAGCAGAAGAAGTAATTATTCATATTAGAAATACGCGTAAGAAAAATAACGTTGCAAATAAATTAAAAATGGATTTGTTTGTGAAGAAGAACAATGAAATTGATACATCTTTTGATTCTGTAATTTCTAAAATGGGTAATTTATCTTCCTTGGAATATGTAACTGAAAAAGTTGGTAATTCAAATTCTTTCATTGTAAATTCGAATGAATATTATATTCCTTTCGGCGAAAACATTGATTTAGAGGCTGAAAAAGAGAAAATGAAAGAAGAATTGAACTATACAAAAGGTTTCTTACAAAGCGTATTAAAAAAACTTCAAAATGAAAAATTTGTTGCTGGTGCTCCTGAACAAGTTTTAACGATGGAACGCAAAAAAGAATCTGATGCTATCAGTAAGATTAAAATTCTAGAAGAGAAATTGAGTTCTATGAATTGAGACTGAGGCTCAGATTGAGGCTGAGGCTGAAATTAAGGTTGAGGTTGAGGTTGAGAAATAATGTAAATCGTTCGTTGAAAAATGGACGATTTTTTTTTGAATTAATCTTGTAAAAAACCAAAACATATCTTAACTTCAATGAATGCTAGTTTCAAAACACCTAAATAATGGAAGAAAACAACTTAATTATTGACTTAAAAAATATCGAAAATCGAATTTTTGCTATTCGTGGAAAACAGGTAATGATTGACTCTCATTTATCTGACTTATTTAAAGTAGAAGTAAAAGTACTCAATCAAGGAGTTAAACGAAATTTGGATAGATTCCCGGATTCGTTTAGATTTCAATTAACTAAAATAGAATTTGAAAACTTGAGGTCACAAAATGTGACCTCAAGTTTTGAACATGGTGGAAGAAGATATTTACCATTTGTATATACAGAACAAGGTGTTGCGATGCTATCAGCAATCTTAAGAAGTGATATTGCGATTAAAACTAGTGTCAAAATTATGGAAGCTTTTGTCGAAATGAGAAAAGTACTTAACCAAAATAATCTTATCGATTTTCGTGTAGATAAATTAGAACTAAAGCAATTGGAATCAGATAAAAAATTCGAACAACTTTTTAAAGCATTAGAAAAAAAAGTTTTAAAACCTGATAAAGGAATCTTCTTCAATGGCGAAATTTTTGATGCGTATTCTTTTATTTCGGACATTATTCGAAAAGCAGAAAAATCAATTATTTTAATTGATAATTACATAGATGATACGGTTTTAACATTGTTGAGTAAACGAAAAGAAGGTGTTAATATTAAAATTTTTACCAAAACAATCAGTAAACAACTACAATTGGATATTGTGAAATTTAATTCTCAATTTGATGACCTAGAGGTTAAGTTACTTAATGATTCACACGATAGATTTTTAATAATTGACGAAATAGAATTATACCATATCGGCGCATCTTTAAAAGATTTGGGTAAAAAGTGGTTTGCTTTTTCTAAAATGCATTCTGAGTGTTGGAAAATTTTATCGAAGTTAAACTGAAATTATATTTAGCAACCTTATCAGGAATAGTATTTACTCTTCTATACTAATTTTATAAGAAGCTTTGAAATTTGAATTTGCTTCCAATCTTATTATTCCCTCTTTTGTTTTAAAATCTTGATTTGTAGTATATGAATCAGAAATACCTAACCACGGTTCGATGCATACAAAATGTCCGCCTGGTTTTGCCCAAATACCCAAATAAGGAAAATCTGAATATTCAATCGTGATGGAAGTATTTGAATTACTATTTTTTAAACTTACTTTTTTTGATAAATGCTCTTTGATGATTAATGCATCATTATCGAATAAAGTAGTTGTTAAATCTAATCTATTTGAATCATTTATTAGCGGGCGTGTTGAAGAATTTATCAATCCGTTTTTTAACACTTCCCACGTTTGTACATTTTCAATTTGCTCAAACTCTAAAAAATAATCTTCGTATTTCTCACCCTCATTTATTGGACATTTAAATGCTGGATGTCCACCAAGTGAGAAATACATAGGTTGAATATTGGAATGATTAATAACTTCATGTTCGACGGTTATTGAATTATTTTCCAAAATATATCGAACAAAAAATTCAAATTGAAATGGATACGACTTTAAGCTTTCTTCATCAAATTTCAATGAATATTCTAAACAATTATCCGAAACTTGTTTTACTTTTAGGTTTTCGTTATTTCGAATAAAACCATGCTTTGGAACAGAATACCGTTTATTTTCATAAATAAATTCTCCGTCTTTTAATGCCCCGATTATAGGAAAAAGTACTGGTGCACTACTCCCCCAAATTTCAGGATTAGCATTCCAAATAAACTCTCTTCCGCTTTTTTTTGAAATAATACTGCATAATTCAGCCCCTTTATCTTGAACTGAAAATGAAAATGAATTACCTACTACTGTATGCACTTTCTTCACTTGGATATAATATTTCTTCGATTGTAGAATATGAGATAAAATGATAACCTAATTTTGCTTTCAAGAACACTTTTTTACCCCATATTAGATCATCTTTATTTTTTGATAATGCTTCATATATCGGTTCAAGATATTTTCTTCGTCCTACTTTATATAAAAATCTTTTTAAATCTGGGCGAATTGATTTATATCCACTATTAATTCCTAAAATATACCATTCCGTCATAATTTCGGAATTCCCACAACCTTTAAAATTTAAGTTCTCATCTAAATAAGCCAAACGTTCGGGTTCCATTTTAGAAGGAAGTCTTCGAATAAATTCAAGCCATTCTTGTGTTATAAATTTTTCTCTCGTGATTTTATTTTTTTTCTTTTTCTTTTTCACTTTAAAAATATCTTCACCAGCAGCAAATCTATCAGCTAATTTTTGAACCTCTTTAAATCGTTCAGATTCTAATTTTATACAGTTTTTAGGAAGTCCTTCAGCATACAACCACTCTTTTGTATTAAATAAAATTTTATTTGGAACTAATAATTTAAGGTTTAAGTATGCTTCAAAACGTTCGGTAGTAATTGATTTAAAAGAATATTTTTTAAAATAACTTTTTATAAATTTATCAAATAATTCTCTACCTACTTTTTCCTCTAATGTTTTTAAGAAAAAAGCACCTTTCACATAACCAATTAAAGTCATTCCTTCGTCCGGACTTCTTCCCTCTAATTTTAATTTTAATTTTGTGTCTTCAGGATGCTTTCCTTTACTAATGGTTTTCAACTCATTTTCCATCTCTTGAAATTCAACTATAGCAAGCATATCTGCGGTTTCTTTTCCGTAAATTTCTTCCATTATACGATTTTCAAAATAAACGGTAAATCCTTCGTTCAGCCAAAAATCATCCCAAGATGCATTTGTAACTAAATTACCAGACCAAGAATGTGCTAATTCGTGGGCAATAACAGAAACTAAACTTCTATCTCCAGCAATTAAAGTTGGGTTTACAAACGTTAATCTTGGATTTTCCATCCCTCCAAAAGGAAAAGAATAAGGTAAAACAACCATATCGTAACGCTCCCATTGATATTTACCATATATTTTCTCAGCAGCTTTAATCATTTTGGGAATATCCACGAATTCATAGGCGCATTTTAATATTAGTTCTGGTTCGGTATAAACACCGCATTTTTCACCTAGTCTTCTATATTCTAAATTTCCGACCGCAATAGCAATTAAATAACAAGGAATAGGTTGTTTCATTTCAAAATGGTACAATCCATCTTCACTTTTTGAAATTGGATTTTCAGCACTCATAATTGCTCTTAAATTAGACGGAATCTTAACATCTGCTGAATAAGTAATTCTATTTGATGGCAAATCTTGAACAGGTATCCATGAGCGCGTTAATATTGCTTCGCCTTGCGAATACATAAAAGGAAATTGTTTACCAATTGTCAATTTTGGATCTAACCAATCTAAAGCCTCTGTCTTATCAGTAGTTTTATAGTATATATTTATGAACTTCGTATCTTTTTTTATTTTTACTAATAGTGGTTGACCTAATAATTTATCATTCTCGCCGATAATAAAATCAGTCTCCGATTCACTCCCTTTTTTTCCTAATGTAATTTTTTGAATTTCAAGCGCTTTAATATCAAAAATTGCAGTATCAACTCCCGTATTTACCATTTCATGTCTAGCAATACCATAAATCGTTTTGTTATCAAAATTTACATCTAAATCTAAATGTATATGTTTCGTTCTAATTTGATTTACATTTGAATAACTATGACCATCCTTTAGAAGTGTTTTATCAATTTTATGAATGAAAGATTCATCCGTTTCCGAATCTTCATTACAAGAAACCAAAAAAGTTAAAAGACAAAAAAGAAAGTAGTAAATAATATTATTTTTCATTCAATTATGTTAAAAACGAGAATAATTACACTAAAATAGTTACAAAATATCACTTTAGAAACTTCTATTTGTTTTTATGATTTGATAAATAACGAATAACTTCGGCAGCTCCCATTAAACCAAATAAACCAGGCATATAGCTCATAGTACCGTAAAATGACTTTTTATAATTTGTACCATCGGTTAATTTCATTGAAGATTTAATTTGTAATTCCGATGAAAAAACAGCTCTTATAGAATCAAATTCTATTTTTTCTCTTTTTAATCGTTTTTTAAGATGACTTGCCAATTTACAATTATATGTTTTATCCAATTTCGTTACTTGAACACAGCTTGGGTTAACCTTTCCTCCTGCTCCCAAATGGGAAATTATTTTAATTTTTAAACGTTTACAAGCTTTGATCCATTCCAACTTCGGAGTTACCGAATCAATACAATCCATCACGTAATCAGGCTTATATTCTTCTAACAAAGTCCAAACTCTTTCTGGTAAAACAAATTCTTCAACAACATTTAAGGTTACATCAGGATTAATATCTCTAATTCTTTCAGCTAAAACAACTGCTTTATTTCGTCCAATTGTAGAATCTAAAGCTGTTAATTGTCTGTTTTTATTAGTTTCATCAAAGGCGTCTCCATCAATCAGAGTAATTGTTCCTATTCCTGCTCGAGCAATAAATTCACCCGCAAATGAACCAATTCCTCCTAACCCTACAATTAACACATGTGATTTTTTTAAAATTTCAATTTTTTCTGATCCTACTAATAATTCTGTTCGTTCAAGCCACTTTGCCATTTATAAATATTCTATTAAAATTTTCTTCTATTATCACTTCTAATTCTGACAAAGGTATTTTTTTTATTTCGGAAACCTTTTCGTAAATGGTATAAATATCAATATTTGCATCATCTGTCTCTAACAACAATCGATTATTAGGGATTTTTACAAGCAAATTTTGTAATTGTAAGTTTGTAAAAATCGAAGCTCCAATACTAATCATTAAACCTGTTTTTATTACTTCATCCAAAATTCCAACTTTATTAAATCCATGATAAACCCATGTTTGAATTGGTTTTAATTTTTGTTTAATCATAGAAATTTCATTCCAAGATTTTACACAATGAAGAATTACAGGTAACTTCAATTTTTCAGAAAGCAAAACCTGACTTTCAAATACTTTTTTTTGAATAGAAATATCAGGTCCTTTAAGTTTATCTAATCCAATTTCACCAATAGCGAGACATTTCTTATTCATTGCTAAATGTTCCACTGTAAAAAAGTTATCCTCAATTTTATTTGCATTCCAGGGATGAATACCTATCGAAAAATAGGAATCGATATAAACATTATCATCTGATTTGTTGACAATTGTACAATGATTTAAATCATAAAAATGAGAATGAGAATTGTATAACATTCAGTAAAAATTTAAAAATCAATCGATTTTGTTCATAACGTGAAGATATGATTTATTTCATTTAAAATAAATTTTAATATTTTCACATATTATTAAATTTTCAAAACATTAAAAATACGCTCTAAAAATAAATGAATAATCAAAACAACTCAATTTTCGATTCAACCGTTTTAGGTCATCCTCAAGGACTCTTCATTTTATTTTTCACTGAAATGTGGGAACGTTTTTCATTCTATGGAATGCGTGCATTATTAGTATTGTTTTTAGTAAGTTCTCTCGGTGAAGGTGGTTGGGATTGGTCATCGGGACAGGCCCTTTCTCTTTATGGAACTTATACTTCAATGGTATATCTAACACCAATATTAGGTGGTTATTTAGCTGATAAATACCTAGGTTACAGAAAAGCAGTAATTATTGGTGCAATTATTATGACTTTGGGACATATTTCCATGGCATTTGAATTTGACCACTCATTTTTATACATTGGAATTGCTTGTTTAATTATCGGAAACGGATTCTTTAAACCAAACATCACTTCAATCATTTCAAACATGTATAAAGATACTCCTGAAAAGAAAGATGGAGCTTTTACTATTTTCTATATGGGGGTAAATGCTGGAGCTTTTTTAGGAATTATGTTATGCGGTTATTTAGGAGAAACACTAGGTTGGTCTTATGGATTTGGTTTAGCTGGAATTTTTATGCTTTTAGGAATGATTCAGTTCTATTTTGCACAAAATATCTTTGGAGAAATTGGAATTAAACCAGTACAATTAGAAAAAGGAGTTGAAAAAGAGGTTAAACTAGAATTCGAAGGTGACAGATTAAATCCTTTCTCTAAAACAGATCGAATCTTGATTTTTATAACTGCAATTACTGGAATTATTTGGATTATTAATGATCCAATGTCGAAAATTTCTGGAATTAACTTCTTGAAATTTGGTGAATATGACGCTGCAAATCATATCATTATCGGCGCCACACTATTATTTTTATATTTATTAATTTCAAGAATAATTCGATATCCTAAAATCACTAGAGATAGAATGTTTGCTATTATCACCTTTGCAGTTTTCATGATACTTTATAATGCTTCATTTGAACAAGCTGGAGGATCGATGACAATTTTTGCTAAGCAATATACAAATCGTATTTTAATTGGAGATTACGCTACTGCATTTAATATTATAGATATGATTATCACGATTGTACCTATTTTTATTATAACATGCGTATTGGTATTATTATTCAAAAAAACGTTTAAAAAATACATTATTGCAAGTGTTACTTTAGCTATGAGTTTTGTAATCATTTGGGGGATAGTTATTTGGAAATTTAACCGCGATTTTCAATTAAAATCATATGTCGTATCTTACAATACAATTCAAAAAAATAAAGCCAAAGAAAATACAGCAGAAGTTTTAACATTGACTAAAAAAGTTTCGGACACAGATATTATTAAAGAAGCAACAATAGATATACGTGTTCCTTCTAATTATAAAATCGGAAAAAAAATATTTTTATTAGACACCGATAAAAAAGGAAGTTTAAAATTCATTAGCGAAGAAAAATCAAAAAAGATTGAAAAAAGCAGAATTGTTGAAGCTAAAATCAAACAATTAAAAGACAAAG
>CANCQX010000023.1 GCA_947380375.1 Flavobacteriales bacterium | reverse complement strand
TACAACAACTGTAAAAGTTGATGATAAAATTTTAAAGGAAATTACAGAAAAAATTATTTCAATTCGTGAAAAAATAATTAACTAAAAACATTATGAATAAAATTTTCAATACAATTATACTCCTTACTTTATTGTCATTTCACTCTTTTTCTCAAGATTGTGATGCTATAGTGAAAGCATGTAAAGCAAATTTAAATGCAAACAATGGTACTTTTCTATCAGACGGGCAAATTTATACTGCTTTTTTAGATCGAGAAAAGGCAGAATTTAAAACAACATTTTTTGGAGGTTCAACTTACCGAATTTCTGCAAGTGCAGGAACTGAAGATAACTTTGTAATTTTTACAATAAAAGATCTTAATGGTAAAATTATTTTCACGAATAAGAATTATAAAAATTCACCATATTGGGATTTTAAAGTGCCAACTACTATTCCTGTTATTATTGAAACTGAATTGGATTTAGATAAAAAAATAACTGGATGTGCGGTTATGCTTATTGGTTTTAAACAATAAAAATATTTTATTCTAATTTCATATTATGAGTGAAAAAATTCTAAGAGCACTTATGCAACTTTTTGCAATTATAGCAAAAGTTGAAATAATACCTTCTCAAGATCTTTTAAATGAAGAAGAAAACCTATTAAGAATAAATTCTATAAAAGACTCTGCTGTTGTAGAGTCTTTTTTAAAGTCAGAACTTAACTCTTTATACGTAAAAAAATATCTTGACCTGTTTGAAGAATTTATTCAAACACACCATGGTTTAAAATCAAAAAAAGATGGTGTTAAAAAAAGAGCTTCAGTTAATTCTGTAAAAGTACTTCGTATTTGCGCTCAAATTAATGAGGAATTAGCTCAAAGACAAAAATTTATAGTTTTAATAAGATTATTTGAATTTATTAATTCATTTGAGGTTATAGAAGAACAAGAAATAGTTTTTGTTAAAACCGTTTCTGAAATGTTCAACATTTCTATTGAAGAATTTGAATTATTAAAATCATTTGCAGATAATTCAATTTCTGAAATTATTGACAACTCAGATCTTCTTTATATATCTAATATCAATCACCCACTTGATCATTCAAAAAGAATGACATTAGATGGTCTTGACCAAGATATTAGAGTATTAAAGATTCAAAGTATTAACACATTTTTTTATAGATACTTTGGCCAAGATGAGCTCATAATGAATGGTCAAATAGTGTCCAACAAAGTACATGTTTTAAATCAGGGCTCTACAATAAAAACTCAAAAAAGTACTGCTGTTTATTACAGTGATATAAGTTCTAAATTTTTAAATGATGAGTTAACTGAAAAAATAACTTTTAAAGTAAATGAACTAGAGTACATTTTTAAGGGTGGCAAAAAAGGAATCCAACCTCTTAATTTAATTGAAGAGTCTGGAAAACTTTTTGGTATTATGGGAGGATCTGGTGCTGGAAAATCTACATTACTAAATATACTAAATGGAAACTTGCCACCTTCTAATGGTTCTGTTACAATTAATGGTATTGACATTCATAAAGAAAGTGATAAACTTGATGGTGTTATCGGTTTTATTAGTCAAGATGATTTATTAATAGAAGAGTTAACCGTTTATCAAAATCTTTTTTATAATACTAAACTTTGTTTTAAAAATCTTTCTGACATATCTATTAAAAAGAAAGTATTAAAAATGCTTCATTCAGTTGGGTTGAATGAAGCGAAAGATTTAGTAGTAGGAAATCCACTTCAACAAACGATTTCAGGAGGTCAAAGAAAACGTTTAAATATTGCTTTAGAATTAATTAGAGAACCTGCTGTTTTATTTGTAGATGAACCAACTTCTGGTTTATCTTCTAGGGATTCAGAAAATATAATTGACTTACTTAAAGAATTAACCTTTAGAGGGAAATTAATTTTTGTTGTAATACATCAACCATCATCGGAAATTTTTAAAATGTTTGATCGATTATTAATTCTTGATAAAGGTGGATATTCAATTTTCGATGGTAACCCTGTAGATGCGATTGTGTATTTCAAAACACATATTAATCACGTAAATTGTGAAGAAAGAGAATGTTATGCTTGTGGAAATGTTAATCCTGAACAAATATTTAATATAATAGAATCTAAAATTGTTAATGAATATGGTGAATTAACATCAGAAAGAAAAACGTCTCCTTCTGAATGGAATGAATTATTTTTAAAAAACAACAATCCAATCACTTTAGATGAAAAACGATTCACTTTAAAAAGTAGTTCTAAAATTCCTAATAAACTTAATCAATTCTACGTATTTTTTACAAGGGATTTATTGAGTAAATTAGCTAATCAACAATACATGTTGATTAATTTTATTGAAGCTCCTTTATTAGCATTTATTTTATCATTTTTCATAAAATATTATAATAAATCAGCCAATTCGTATTCCTTTTATGAAAATGTAAATATTCCTCAATATCTATTTATATCTGTTATTGTTGCTCTTTTCTTAGGGTTAACAGTTTCAGCTGAGGAAATTTTTAAAGATAAAAAAATACTAAAAAGAGAAAGTTTTTTAAACCTTTCAAGAAGTAGCTATTTACTTTCTAAAATTTCAATATTATTTATTTTATCTGCTATTCAATCTTTTCTTTTTGTTATAATTGGAAATTCCATTTTGGAAATAAAAGCAATGTGGGTAGATTATTGGATTGTATTATTCTCAATTTCTTGTTTAGCAAATATTATTGGTCTAAATATATCAAGTGCTTTTAACTCTGTTAAAGTGATTTATATTATTGTTCCAATAATAATAATACCTCAATTATTGTTCAGTGGAGTAATTGTAAAATATGATAAATTAAATCCTATTTTTTCAAAATCTCCTAACGAGGTTCCTTGGATAGGAAACAATATTGCCATTAGATGGGCATATGAAGCTTTAGCTGTAACTCAATCAATAAATAATAATTTTGAGTCTATATTTTTTGATTTAAACCAAGAAAAAAGTAATGCTGATTGGAAAAAAGATTTTTGGATTCCAGAAATGAAGAACCAATTAACGAATTTATCTAACAACAAAATAAATAGTAACGAATTTGTTAAGTCCAAAAACATTTTAACAAATGAAATCATATTAGAACAAAATAAATGGACGAATTTAGAATGTAAATCCTGTTTGGATGAACTAAAATCTCTGAAAAAATCGACTGATAAAACAAACTTAACAAAAAATATTAATTCATTTTTAACAATATTAAATAATCAGTATATTCAAATTTCGAATGAAAAAACTGTTAAAATTGAATCTATCATTAAGAAAATCGGTAACGAAAATTTTTCAAAATTAAAAAATGAAAATGAAAATGAAAGTCTTAACAAATTGGTTACTAATCAAAATGAATTAGATAAAATAATAATAACAGATACAGAATTAAAACAAAAAGACAATCCTATTTATATTGACCCTAAAAATGAACGTTTCTTTGATAGTCCATTTTATTCACCAAACAAGTATATTTTTGGTCTAAAAATCTCTACTTTTTGGAGTAACGTTATAGTATTATGGTTGATGAGTATATCTTTAACAATTGCATTGTATTATAATTGGTTAAAAAAAGGATTAAAATATCCCAATTATTTAACAAACAAATTCACTAAAAAAAAATAAACTGTCTCATTTAAAAATTGGAGACAGTTTATAATAAATTTAACTTTTAACTTTTATAGTATTTATTTCCTCCAAGCATCAAATGCTTTAATTTGAGGTGTATTCATCTTTTCTAATTTTTTAACTTCGTATTCCATATAGAAATTTCGATCAACTTCTGGTAATGTTTTCTGAATAATTTTACCTGCTCTTAGAATTGTAATGTGCTTTAAATCATTATCAAAATACCGCAACCATTTATCTAACTCCCCTAAACAAGCATATTCGTTTACAGCAATTATTTCATCTTCTAACATAAGTCCTCCTAAATTTGCAGGACTACCAGGATAGATAACTTTAACTATGAAATTAGAACCCTGAGGAACTGTTTTAAATCCTAATCTTCCATGTGAATAGAAAGAGGAAGGTTTGTGATGAAGTTCAAGTCCAATATATTCAAAAGCTTCAGTTAGAATTGATTCATAAGGTCTATTTCCATGAACGAAGTCTTCAAAAAATGCATCAAAAGAAATACCTGAAACATTTTCCAAAACAGCTTTATAATCAGCTTCAGAAACTCCTTTCCCTTTTAAATAAAAATCAAAATATAATCGTTTCATAACTGTATCTAAACCGAATTGGTCATCTGTAGCTTGCAACAACATTACATCTGTAACAAATGCTAACAAACAACCTTCTGTATAAATTGACACTTTTCTTGCAGGTGCACCTGGAACATATCCATCCAACCAAGTATCAAAAGAAGATTCAGCAACCGAATAATTAAACCTACCGTGATTATCAAAATGCTTTTGTAATTGCTTATTCATTTCTAATAAATACTGATCCAAAGTAAAAACATCACTTTTATAAAGAAATAAATCTCCCATATAAGTTGTCACTCCTTCACAAATATATCCAAGTTCTGAATAATTTTCTTTTGTGAAATCATAAGGAAACATTTCAGAAGGTCGTATTGCTTTTACATTCCAAGTATGGTACAATTCATGAGATGAAACTCCTAACAACTCTTTATAGAGCGACTGAAAAACCTCATAACTAGGACCTAAAGTAATTACCGTAGAGCGTTGGTGTTCAACTCCATGATAAGCCTTATAAGGCAATATATGAATTAAAAAATGGTATTCAGTAACAGGGAATTCCATAAATTTCTCCATTTGTTTAGAAGTAAAAGCTTTGAAATCCTTTACTAGTCGTTTCCAATCAGGTTTGACTTCTCCATTTAACCAAATATGAAAAATAGTTCCATTTACTTCATATTGATTGTATTGTAGAGAATTTGAACAAATAAAAGGAGAATCAGCTAATTCCTCAAAATTAGTAGCAATTAATCTATTTTCAGTTTGTTTCATAGATCCTGCTACTCTCCATTCATTCGGTATATTTAATTGAATTTCAATAGAATCCTCTTTTGTATCATCAGTAAATAAACAACAATTAACAGGATTGACGTATAATTGATCTTCGTTTAAAAAAGTAGAACCAGCATTTAATTCTGATGCAAAATAAGAATATTCAACTCGAATTTCAGTTACTCCAGTTGTGTCAACTTCCCAAGCGTCTTTTACCAACTTTTTAAAAGATAGGACTTTATTATTTTGATTAAAAACTTTAAATCCTTTTAAATTTTTAGCGAAATTACCTAATTCATATCTACCTGGTCTCCAACTTGGTAAATGTAAAATGGTCGAATTAGAATTAACCTGAAAAATTGTCTTTATTGAAATATATTGCTGTGAAGGATTTTCACAAGAGAAAAAATATTTAGTCATTTATGAATTTTTAGTGTGGCGAAGGTAATGAATATTGTTGTTTTTAGCTACTTCGTGATGTTGACTTCTGAAGATAAAACAGATAATCTTTAAATCTTTTTACTATTGAAATAGCAAAAAAAACTATCCATTTAGTGTATAAATGGATAGTTATAAACTTAAAACAATTTATTTTTATGCATACATTTCTAATTGAATCTGAGAAATTTTCTCATCATTCAAATAAGCATCATAAGGCATCATTTTATCAATTATTCCATTTGGAGTTATTTCAATCACTCTATTAGCAACTGTTTGAACTAATTCATGATCATGAGAAGTAAAAATCAAAGATCCTTCAAAAGCAGTCATTCCATTATTTAAAGCAGTAATCGACTCTAAATCTAAGTGATTTGTAGGTTCATCCATCATTATCAAATTTGCTTTCGCAAACATCACTTTTGACAACATACAACGTACTTTTTCTCCTCCAGAAAGTACTGTCGCACTTTTTAACGCTTCTTCTCCAGAAAACAACATTCTACCTAAGAAACCTCGTAAATTAACTTCTTCTTTCTCTTCATCTGTCTGAGCATATTGTCTCAACCATTGAATCAAAGGAAGGTTATCGTTGAAATAAGTATGATTATCATTTGGTAAATAAGCAGTTGTAATAGTAGTACCATAAGTAAACTCACCAGTATCTGCTTTAATATTTCCATTTAAAATCTCAAATAACGCTGTAATTGCAACCGAATTTTTAGATAAAATTACCGCTTTATCTCCTTTATTTAACGTAAAAGTTAAGTTTTTAAATAGTGTTTCACCGTCTACTATTTTACTTAAATTTTCTACAGATAAAATTTGATTTCCAGCATCTCTTTCTTGATGAAAAGTAATTCCTGGATATTTACGACTAGAAGGTTGTATTTCTTCTAAATCTAGTTTATCAATCATTTTACGTCTACTAGTAGCTTGTTTAGATTTCGAAGCATTTGCAGAAAAACGTGAAATAAAATCTTGTAATTCTTTCTTCTTTTCTTCAGCTTTTTTATTTTTATCGGCTCTTTGACGCAAAGCTAATTGAGAAGATTGGTACCAGAAAGAATAATTCCCAGTAAATATTTGAATTTTAGAAAAATCTATATCACATACATGCGTACAAACTGTATCTAAGAAATGTCTATCGTGAGATACAACAATTACAGTATTTTTAAAGTCTAATAAGAAATCTTCTAACCAAGAAATTGTTTTAGCATCTAAATCATTTGTCGGCTCATCAAGAACCAAAACATCAGGATTACCAAATAAAGCTTGTGCTATTAAAACTCGAACTTTTAAATTATTTGGAATATCTTCCATTAACATTGAATGGTATGACTCTTCAATACCAAGATTACTCAACAAAGAAGCAGCATCTGTTTCAGCATTCCAGCCTTCCAAATCTGCAAATTCACCTTCTAATTCAGAGGCGCGCATTCCGTCATCATCTGTAAAAGGATCTTTAGCATATAAAGCGTCTTTCTCGATCATTATTTCGAAAAGACGTTTATGTCCCATAATAACAGTTTGTAAAACTGGAAAAGCATCAAATTCAAAGTGATTTTGACTCAATACCGCCATACGTTTACCCGGCTCCAAATCAATTCTTCCTTTTGTAGGTTCTTGATGCCCTGTCATAATTTTTAAAAAAGTTGACTTACCTGCACCATTCGCTCCAATAACGCCATAGCAATTACCTTCTACAAATTTTAAATTGACATCATCAAAAAGCACACGCTTTCCGAATTGAAGTGATAAATTATTTACCGTTATCATACTATATATCTGAATTAGGGCGCAAAGATACGTTATAATCTTTTAGTCTCAATTCTTTTAACTAAAAGATTTAACTACCAATGATTTCAATTTGGTATTTATTTGTATTTTGTTAATTAGTAAAAATCAACAATTAAAGATGAACAACATTCAATTAGAATATTTTCAATACCGATTAAATTTCAAATATCCTTTTCGACTTTCTCATTCCGAGAGAAATGGAACCGATAATGTATATGTTTTAATGTCTCAAGATGAACATTTCGGCTGGGGAGAATGTGTTTTTATTCCCTATTATAGTGAAACAATCGAAACATTCAAAAACCTTATTTCCTCCATTCAACTTCCTGAATCAACTGAAAATATAGCAGGCTTTATCAAGGAAACCATTCAAAAAAATCCACATTCAAATTTTTGTATTGCCGCTCTAGATATAGCTTTACATAACTTGAAAACTTCTATCACTGGAAAATCTATTTCAGAACAATTAAACATTCAAGGAAAACCAAAAGACACCTCTTTTACAATTGGTATCTCTTCTAATATTGAAATGGAGCAAAAAATTCTAGAAAATTCTAATATGAGTTACTATAAATTAAAAGTAAATGATATTGAAATAAAAAGAATCACAGATTTATTCTCGCAAATATCTACTAAAAACTTTACTATTGATGCTAATCAAGGTTTCAAAGATAGAAATGAAGCATTAAATTGGAGTTATACATTAGCCGACAAAGGTGTTTTTTATATGGAGCAACCTTTTCATAAAGATGATTTTGAAAGTCATTCTTGGCTAAAAGCTAGAAGTCCAATTCCGATTATTGCAGATGAATCTTTTCAAGGTTATAGTGATTTAGAAAAAATTTATAAATCTTTTGATGGGATAAACCTAAAAGTTATGAAATGTGGGGGGCTTTCTGAAGGAGCAGCTTGTTTAAAAAGAGCAAGTGAAATGGAACTAAAAAGTATAATTGGCTGTATGAGCGAATCAAGTGTTGTTATTAATGCCTCAAAGCAAATTGCTGCATTAGCTGACTGGGTAGATTTGGATGGTAATCTATTGATAACAAATGATCTATTTGCTTCTCAAAAATCAAATGAAGAATTAATTCAAATATTGAGAAGCTAAAATAAACGTTAAATTATTTCATCCATTTTAGATTTCTTGAATACATAAATACAAAAACACCTGAAATTAAAATATTCCAAATTACAACAAAAGTAGGAACCACTTGAGGTGAAACAAATAAATAAACTTGTCCTACACTTATTAAAGAATAGATTATATAAAAATGAAAACCTATTTTTGAACCTTTCCACATTTTTAAGACTCCAAACAAACCAATTAAAGCACTGATAAAAGTTAAAAAAGTAACTGCATAAAAGCTATTGTTTAAACTTTCTGACATTGCAATTAACTTTCTTACCGATTCAATCCAATATTCAGCATCCATCTGTTCTAGTTGAGTTATTGATTTTGTCATCTCAACTTTTTGATTTAACATATCTTCTTTAGAAGCTGGACCACTTATTAATTGAGAGATATTTCCTAAAAACGTAAAACCTAAACTAATAAAACTCAAAATACTAACTACTTTTAAAAATTGAGGTCTTTTTTCATCACCTTTTATTTCTTCTATTTGGTATCCTTCTTCCATCTCTTTTTTTTGTGAATTTACACTAAAAATTTTTAATTCTCTTCAAAAATTTATTAACTCCTGCTTTATAAGCCGCTGTTCTTTCCTGAAAATACATTTCAACTATTGAAGTGAGTTCGGTTTTTAATTCAGGATATTTTCTAACAAATTCTATCAAATTATACATACTATATACTTGAAGAGCAACTTTATTTTCACTATTTTTCACAAAGCTAATCAATCGATCTATAAGTTCAGATTCTTTATAAGTTATAGCTGGAATCAAAAGTAAAACATTCGTACAATTCCTTAATACTGATTGATTTTCAACTTCATTTAAAATAATATCAACCAACTGCTTTTCAAATGGTAAAATTAATCTTGGTTCTAATTTCGAAATATGTGTCAATAACCACGAACCGTATTCTGAAAATGGATATTTTTCTTTTTTTTCAATTAAAGAAATTATTTCACCTATTTGATTTGGATTCTGAATAACATAATTGGTGTAAAATTTAATATCCCTTGATTGATGAAATTTTAAAATTAAATCTTTAGTTTTCATTTTGATTCAATAAAAAAACGCAACCTTAAAAGATTGCGTTTCAAATATATTTAATTATTGATTATTAAGCAATAACACCAATCACTTCTGCCATTTTAGCACCTATGTGAGCTGGAGAATCAACAACGTGAATTCCACATTCTCTCATAATACGTTTTTTAGCTTCAGCAGTATCATCATCTCCACCAACAATAGCTCCTGCGTGTCCCATTGTACGTCCTTTAGGAGCAGTTTCACCAGCAATAAACCCAACTACTGGTTTAGTACCATGTTCTTTAATCCAACGAGCAGCATTCGCTTCTAAATTACCTCCGATTTCACCAATCATGATTATACCTTCAGTTTCAGGATCGTTCATTAATAACTGAACAGCTTCTAAAGTTGTAGTTCCAATAATAGGATCTCCACCAATACCGATTGCAGTTGTAATACCTAAACCTGCTTTAGCTAATTGATCAGCAGCTTCATACGTTAAAGTTCCTGATTTAGAAACTAAACCTATTTTACCTTTCTTGAATACAAAACCTGGCATAATTCCAACTTTAGCTTCTCCTGGAGTAATAACACCTGGACAGTTTGGACCAATTAATCGAGCATCAAAACCTTTTAAATATTCTTTTGCTTTTACCATATCAGAAACAGGAATACCTTCTGTGATACAGATAATTACTTTAATTCCAGCACTTGCTGCTTCCATAATTGCATCAGCTGCAAAAGCAGGTGGAACAAAAATTATCGAAACATTTGCTCCTGCTTTTTCAACTGCATCAGCAACAGTATTGAAAACTGGACGATCTAAGTGAGTCGTTCCTCCTTTTCCTGGAGTAACACCACCTACTAAGTTTGTTCCATATTCAATCATTTGACTAGCATGAAATGTTCCTTCACTTCCAGTAAACCCTTGAACGATAACTTTTGAATCTTTATTTACAAGTACACTCATTTTTGATAGTTTAGTCCTAAATAATTTCAGGATAATTTTACGACACCAAAGGTAGTTTTTTGATTTGTTATAGACAAACTATTAACAAAAGAAATTAAATATCTTTTAGGATTCACTTTTTAAAATTCACTTTTTCCAATTACTAAAATTAGTTGTGAATGTCAACATATTATTATAACCGGCTTTTGAAAAAATTGAAATTCCATAATCAATTGAAAATCGTTTAAAATACAACCCTGTACCAAATGAAAAACCAGCCATTCCAGGTCTTTGATTGAGTTTCATTTCTTGTCTTTTATGGATATCTAAAGCTAATCTAAAGTGAATATTTTTTGAAACTAATATTTCAGATTGAAAAATAAAATGATGACCAAATTTCTCAATAAAACTTGATTTTTTAACCGGAATTGTATCTCCCGTTAAAGCATTTATTGTTGGTTTTAAGTTAGGGTCGGTATAGGTAAGATCCCATATATTTATATGATGACCAACAAGAGAAAAACGAAAAGGGGCATATTTTAACTTATGTGAAATTCCTAATTGAAAATTTACTGGAAATGCTGATTTACTTTTTGATACGTAATTATTCATTTGAACACCTGCATTTTTAACTAGGGCAGTCACAAGTAAATTAGATTTTTCAAGTGTATAAGCCCCAGCCAAATCAACTGAAACTCCAAAAGCATTATATGTTTCTAACTGAGAATAAATCAAATTAAAATTACCACCAACTGAAATTTGAGGATTTAATTGACGTCCTACTCCTACTCCTAAAATATATTCCGAGGGTGTAAATGTTCCTATATTAGTTCCACCAACATCTGTTCGAATCATTTTTCCATAATCAACATAGCGTAAATGAGCTGCAATAGTTCCAATTGAATCAAAATTCTTAGCATAAGCAATCATTCCATAATTAATCCCACTTGCTAAAATCGCTTGACTTAATCCACCAACATTATTCATTTTTTTGTTAAATAAGGAAGGATTTCCTACCCCCAAATTTACATCGTTATCTTTAACTGTGATAAAATTCGTTCCTAATGCATTTGCTCTTGCACTAAAACCTAAATCTAATAAAGCAAAAGTTGTTTTACCGCCAATCTGAGCTGAAAATTGGTTTAGAATTAAAATGAAAAATATAGAAAGTATTTTATTCATATAACTTTGAAACGTAAAGAAAATGTAATTATTATTAAATTAGTTTTGTACTATATCCTTTTTCCTATTTCTACGACTTCTAAATCATGAATTCTATCACCTGAAATAGAAAAACGCAACAATGTTTTAATTATGTGAAATCCCTTTATTCCACAAGCACCTGGATTCATACAAAGCATATTGAATTTTGGATCCATTTTTACTAATAAAATGTGAGAGTGACCACAAATAAATAATTTTGGCGATTTTTTACTAATTTCTTCTAATGCGGGTTTTGAATATTTACCTGGTCGACCACCTATATGTGTTATCAAAACTTCCACATCTTCGCATTTAAATCGTTCAAATTCCGGAAATTCTTTTCTAATTTTGTAATCATCAATATTTCCATAAACCCCTCTTAAGGGTTTAAACTTACGAAGTTCATCTATAACTTCTAATGAGCCCACATCTCCAGCATGCCAAATTTCATCAACATCTGCAAAATAAGTATATATCTTAGGATCTAAAAAACTATGAGTATCAGACATTAATCCTATTCGCTTCATCTATCAATCGAATTAATATGCTCCAAACCAACGACGTAAAAACCATTCAGTTCCAAAAATCAAAATTAAAAGAATGAAAATAATTTTATAATCTATTAAATCATTAAATGATGCCTCTTTATAACTCATTTCAACAATATCATTTCTATTTTCAATATCCTTAATTAATTGTTCTGTTTTTTCTAATGGGTAAAATTTACCATTTGAATTTTTCGAAATTTGATTTAATATAGTGTGGTCAGCTCTTGAATCTAAACTTTCAAGTTGCACATCTTCAACTATGAATACTCCAGATTTTGAGTATTTAGTTCCATTATGAGAACAATTTACAATCCATTCGTATTTTCCTGGATTTAATTTCCCTAAAGATAATTTATAAAAATTTCCTACTGAACCAAACTGATGTTTTGAAATTTTATTTTTATCATTTTTTAAAATAAAATCAATTGTTGGTGTAGTAATTAATTCTAAGGAAGCGTTGTAAAACTCTGCTTTTATAGATATTTCTTCATCTTTTGTAAATATTTTTGGAGTAGTTACTCTTAAAGCAGAAGTATTTTGTTTAACTACTAAAAATTGAGTTATTTTTTGAATTAATTCTGTGAAGTTTTTTTGATCTCCTAAACGTGTAAATTCGTTCATTTTCCATTTCCAAATTCCTTCTCCATACAAAACTCCATATTTTGCAGATTGATTTTTACCAAAAAACAACAAAGGATCATTTTTTTGAATTGAACCTATACGTTGGTATAATAAAACATCATTTCCTTGACTTAATTTAATATCTCCAAATTTTATTTTTAAAGGTGGGAAGTAATTCAATGCTGTCTGTAATTCAGTAGAAATCTCAAATAATTGAAAACCTGAATTTAACTTCGCTTGAACTTCATCGGTTTGATTGTTTGAATTTAACGTCATTCCAATTGGTAACTTTTGAAGAATTGAATTAGAAGTATTAGGACCAACACAATAAAATATTGGAATTTTAGAATCTTCTAATTTCTTTTGAAGCGAAGCATCAAATTGAATACCTGGTTCATGCCAGATAACCAAATCGACATTTTTTAAATCTCTATCCCAATCTTTGGTTAATTTAGATACAACTTCTAAATTTTCATCTTTTTCAATAACACCTTTTAGTGCTGCAACATCTGGATGTGGAGCGCCCGCTAGTAATAAAACTTTACTTCGTGAATCTAATACTTCAATATAAAAACTACGTGAATTATTCTTATAATTATATTCGTTGTTAGTTTTTGAAATTGAAACGGTATACTGTTGATGACCTACTTTTGTAGCATCTAATAGAAAAGATACATGCTTATAATCATAATTCCCATTTGAAAAACTTACTGATTGAGAAGCAACTTGCTTACCATTTGAAGAAATAGAAACAATAACGTTCGACTTACCAACCTTAATACCTTCTATATCAACCTCCACTGGAAATTTATTTCTTAAAAAAGCAATTTCATTTGTCTCAACTTCTTTAATATACTGGTCTTTTTTAGGGATTGTATCTCCTATTCCAATAGTGAAAATTGGAGTTAAATTAATTTTTTCTGCACTGTAAATTGGATTAGATCCTTTATTGAAATTGCCATCCGAAAAAAAAGCAATCCCTCCAATATTACGATTATAAAAATTTGTTCTTATAGCTTCAAAACCTTGAGATAAATCAGAATTTGATTCATTGAAATTTACTTTTCCATTTTCAATAACCTGAGAAGCTACAGTATATTGAACAAAATCAAATTTAGATCCATATTTGTTTCTAATTTCATTTTCGAAAGATTCAATTTTGGATTTAACTTTCAAACTATCCTTATAATTCTTCATAGATGACGAATTATCTATTAGAGTTATAAATAATGGTTTCTCAATTCTATATTCTACAGCTTCGAATAAAATTCCAATTAACAAAACTCCAATCAAAAATAAACCGATAGCCCTTAGGGTCTTTAAAGTATATTGCCAATATTTATTCAACTCAGAGAACCAAGTTTCGTTTTTATATAAAAAAATAGATAGGAATATTGAAACCCCTAACCACGGTATTAGCCACCAAACTGATATATCTGAAATAAAGCGCATAATCTGAGACGAAATTACTAAAAAATATATAGGAAATTATGATTAGTTCTTTATAAATAAAACAGATCAACCTCAAATGATAGGAGATAATTGACTATTTCACTCTCAACATCTCCTCAACAGCTTTTACCAATTGTTGGTCAACACCTTTTAGGAATGATGAATAATCATTCTCAACTTTAAAATCAGGTTGTAATTCATGATTTTCAACTAAAAAATCATCAGCCACACCTCTCATTCCGATTTGAGGAATACCGAACATTGTAGCTTCATCGATCATTTCTTCCCACCAAACTGCTGTTCCTGTTCCTGCGACAGGCATACCTATTAGAGGCCCAATCCCTAATGATTTATACATGTATGGAAATAAATGAGCATCCGAATAATTTCCTTCACTCATTAAAACACAAGAAGGTTTTTGCCATTTCCAAATTGGTTCACCCCCCATGTTTTTTTGACCTCTTGGCTCAAATTTCATATATTGCTTACCAGTTAAAAATGTAGCAAGATCATCGTGCAACCATCCTCCACCATTAAAACGAGTATCAACTATCAATGCTTCTTTTTTATTTAATTTACCCAATGCTTTATCAAACAACTTTCTAAAACTCTGAGAATTCATTGCTTCGACATGTACATAGCCAATCTTACCATTTGATAAACTATCTACGATTTTTTCACATCGTTTCACCCACCGATGATATGCTAATTGATTTTGTTCATGATTAGCTATAGGTGTAACTATTTCTTCCCATCTAACTTTTGTTTCTGGATTATAAATAGTTAATAATACCTTCTTACCCACTTTTTTGTTTAATAATGAAAAATAATTCTGATTTTTAAGTATCGCCACTCCATCTATTTTTTCAAGAATTACTCCTGGCTTAATCTGTTTAGAATGAACTAATAAAGGGCTTTCATCCATTATTTCAAGAATTTTTAATCCATCTCCAATAAATGAATAATCAAAATAACAACCAAAAGTTGCTGTTTTATCTCCATCTATATGAGAATTAAAGCTAGATCCCGTATGTGATGCATTTAATTCTCCTAATAATTCGGATAGCAACTCACTAAAATCAAATCCATTGTTTATTGAACTCAATTTCGTTTGATATTCTTTTTTATACTTTACCCAATCAACTCCATGAAGATCTTCAACATAGAACTTTTCACGAACTTGCCTCCATGCATGCTCAAACATATATTCACGTTCAGCAGCAGTATTACAATTCATTTCTCCATTAGAAGCTATAGGTTTAGAAGTTGCATTCGACAATTCAAATTTATTTACAACCCCATTATTACAATAATAAATGAATTTCTCCTCTTTATCCAATACTAAACCAGAAGCTGAACTAGCTAACTTTGAAATTTGTTTTGTTTCATTCGATTTAAATTTCGTTGACCACAAATCAAAATCTTTATCAAAATTGGACAGATAATATAATGTTGTTCCTTCTTTATCTACAATGAAATCAGCTAATTCGGATGAATGAATAGTTAATCGTTCTTTTCTATCCATTAATCCTTCTAATTCAATTTCTATTGGTTTAATGGTTTCAATTGTCTCTTTTTTAGATTTTACATCTAACGCATTATTTTTTAATTGATCCTCTTCTTCTTTCCAAATTTTATAATCTTCTTCGTTCAGTTTAAATTTATAATAAGCATCTTTAGTTAAAAATACAGCTTCCACATCTTGTTGACTTCCCCAACTTCCGTGAGATCTTAAACCATATTTCTCTGTAGTGTAATAAACCATCTCACCATTCATCGAAAATTTTGGTTGAGAATGTCCATATCCACTTTGTGTCAAATTAATTGGTTTTTCTTTTCCCGTTGCTGAAACCAAACCTATGTCTGAACTCCATCGTTCATTTTCAAAAAATTGAACAAGGAAATATTTAGAATCTGGTGACCAACTATAATACTGATCTCCATCTGTATAGGAATAATTATATGAACCTGGTAAAACTGTACGAATCTCCTTTGTTTTTAAATTATGTACACACAACGTAGTTCTGTTTTTCAAAAAAGCAACTTCTAATCCATCTGGAGAATATTTTGGTTCAAATTCGTCATCCATGGCCTCCACTAAAGCAATTTCTTTCAGTAAAGTTGAATTAAAAAAACTTTTTTCATTTTGATGAACAATACTTACCTCGTAAATATTCCAAGATTGATTTCTTTCGCCTGCAAAAAGTATCTTCTTCCCATCAGGGCTATATGAAACATTTCTTTCTTGTTCTGGTGTATTGGTTATTTTTTTAGTAGTACCAAATTCCATAGAACTAACAAAAACATCTCCCCTAAAAACAAATACAATCTCGTTTCCTTTAGGCGATACTGCAAATTCACTAGCTTTTCCTCCTGTCGGCAAGCTGATTATATCATTTTTAACTTGATCTTTATGATTAATTATTTCTACTTTTTTCGAAACACCATTAATAAGTGTGTAAATATCACCATGATAACCAAAACACAATGTACCATTATCTGCTAAAGATAAAAACCGTATTGGATGTGTTTTAAAATCAGTTATTTGTTCAAAATCTGCATCTCCGTATATAGTACCTTTCCAAATATTAAACGACCCTGACTTTTCAGATAAAAAATAATAGGAATTATTATCTATAAATACAGGATTTCGATCTTCACCTTTAAAATCAGTTAATTTTCTGAAATTTTTAGTTTTAAAGTCATACAAAACTATATCTCTAGCTACTGAAGATTCTTGGTGTTTTCTCCATTCATTTTCATACCCTTTCAAGTCTTGAAAAAGCATCGATTTTCCGTCTTTACTTATATTTACAAATTCTGCTGCAATTGATAAAAATTGAGTTTCACGACCGCCATTTATTGGAACTTCATATAATTCCCTTAACATTCCACTAGGAAATTGAATCGATTTTGGATCATCTAATCGATGTGAAAGAAAAATAATTTTATCATTTGTTGCTGAAAAATCATAAGGATAATCATTAGACGAATGAAAAGTTAAACGATTAGGAATACCTCCATCTTTTCCTACTATAAAAACATCAAAATTTCCAAAACGATTACTTGCAAATGCTATATTCTTAGAATCATTTGACCAAATAGGCATATAATCATGTGCCTGGTGAGAAGTTAATTGCTTCGATTCACCGCCGTTTACACCAACTGTAAATAAATCACCTTGATACGAATAGACAATCGTTTGACCATCTGGTGAAATAGCAGAATAACGCATCCAATCTTCTGAAGATAAAGCAAATCCACTTATAATTATTGTAATTTGAAGTAATAAGAATTTCATTCTAAATAAGGTTTATTTTAAAAAAAAAGAGGTTGAAACTTATCAACCTCTTCGTTATTATCTTAAATATATATCAAGGAAATTTCGGAAATTTTTGAAAATCTGGTTGTCTTTTTTCTAGAAATGCATGTTTTCCTTCTTGTGCTTCTTCTGTTAAGTAGTACATCAAAGTAGCATCTCCAGCTAATTCCATAATCCCATGTTGACCATCTAACTCAGCATTTAACCCTCTCTTAATCATCCTGATGGCTAAAGGACTTCTTTGCATAATTGTTCTACACCAATCGATGGTTGTGTCTTCCAATTGATCAAAAGGAACAACTTTATTTACCATCCCCATTTTTTCAGCTTCTTCAGCACTGTATTGATTACACGTAAACCAAATCTCACGTGCTTTTTTCTGACCTACACATCTAGCTAAATAAGAAGAACCAAAACCTCCGTCAAAACTTCCCACTTTTGGACCTGTTTGACCGAAAATTGCATTATCAGAAGCTATTGTTAAATCGCAAACAACGTGCAATACATGTCCACCTCCAATAGCATAACCATTCACCATTGCGATAACTGGTTTTGGCATCGAACGAATAGCTTTGTGTAAATCCAAAACATTCAAACGTGGCACTCCATTTTCAGAAATATATCCACCAATACCTTTTACATTCTGATCACCACCCGAACAGAATGCTTTATCACCTGCACCTGTCAAAATAATAACACCAATATCATTACGTTCTCTACAAATATTCATTGCGTCTAACATATCCATATTTGTTTCAGGTCGAAATGCATTGTAAACACGAGGTCTATTGATCATAATACGAGCAATTCCGTCTAATAAATCGAATTTGATATCTGTATATTCTTTAATTGTTGTCCAATTATGTTTTGCCATTGTTTTGTTTTTTTGTGGTGCGAAATTAATAAAAGATGCTGATTTTCTAATGTTTTTAAATAAGCAATCTTATTTCTTCAACATTTTAATAAAATACGGAAGGTTATTTCGATACAATCGTTGATATTCATAATCTTCAGCACCAAAACCACGATTAAATCTTGCAACCTGATCAATCGATGAACCTCCAAAATCAAATATTAAATTCGAATTCGAATTTAAATGAATTACCTCATCCATAATAAGATGCATAGCTCCTAACACTCTACCTTTTTGGGTCGAACCACCCTTTATATATATTATTCTATTATTCGTAATTGAAAAACAAGCAGAAGCAATCAATTCATTTTCAAACCAACATTCGTAGATCTTACATAGTTTTCGTTGTTTTAATTGAGTTAAAAGAGAATGTAAACGTTGGTATTGTTCATCCTTCATTTCCTTCAGTGTCTCACCCCTATTCTCTTTGAATAATTTAATTACATTTTCAATATCTACAGAAAGGACAATTTCAAGATTATGCTTCCTAGCTTTCGTTAGATTTCTCTTTAAATTCGTTGAGTATTTTTTTGAAATTTCTTCGTATGATCTAGACAAATCAATAAATTGACAAGTTTTTGTTGAAATTTCGAATGATTTTTCTTCATACCTATTTTCAAAATTAAATTGAATATCAATCAATTTTATTTTTTTAGGAATTGAACTTATAAACTCATTGATTAATTCATCTGAAATTTTATTTTTTGAAAAAACACCTAATTGTAAAGCAAAAATTGGATTAAAAAGATAATTTAAACCCCATTTAGTTTTTTTAGTAATTGGAAAAACGGCATCATAATCATTTAAAATAAGTGCATCCCAATTATCAATTACTGCATCCAAATACCAAGAATAGACAAATACAATCCCATTTGAAGATTCTTGAATACATCGATCCCATTTAATTCTATCTATATGATTGTAAGAAACGTAATTAATACCATTCTTCATTTTTTTAAAATCGATTTTACAGTTGATTTTACAAATTTTTTCAACTCAAAAGTATGTAAATTGCTTGCTTTATTTTTAGAAATTTCATCCCATATAATTTCATAAGCAGTATCCAAATGAATTAAACGAAATATACTTTCATTTATTTCAATTTTTCCCATTGCTCCTTTTTCAATTAAGATAGGTTCTAACTTATTCAAAGTATTTACAACTCCTTTTTTCTTTGCGTAAACTTTTAAATTTTTCTCTTCTATTTCTCCATTTTCGTTTACCGAAGTATAATTCAAAACTGAATATTTTCGATACGAAACTTGTTGATCTTCTTCAACAAAATGAGCAAACGTAAAACTATGTTCAAGATCTAGATCGATTAATAGCATTTTTGCCTTCTTATTTTTTAAATATGCAAAAACTGAATTTGCACCAAAAGTAGAATCACACTCGATTTCTTCAATTTCATCAGCATCTTTACCAAAAACCATAAAGGAATGCAATGGATCATTACTTCGAATAAAATCAACCCTTTCAAATGTTAATTTTGATAATGCACCCATTTCAGGAACATTCTTTAATTTATCAAAAGTATCACCCGATTTAAAATCATCTATAAAAGCAGGAAACAATAAAGTACCATCTTTTAAAACTCGTTTGAAACTATCAACCAATAAATTACTGTTTAATTTCTCATTATTTTTAAATGTATTGTAAGCCAATTTAGAAATATCAGAAGCAATCAAAAGTGTATCATCTGACTTCAACCCTAAATTATCTGCTATTTCTTGATATGGGATATACATTATTTTCTAATTAATAATTGAAAATGAATAATGAAATTAACGATTTTTGATTATCATTGCGCTTCCTTGCCAATCGGGTATTTCGATTAAACATTCTGGAATTGTTGCTTTAAATTCATCTATCGCTTGTTTAGCTCCGTCCCATGTATGATTATAATCATGAATAATCAATACACCTCCAGGTGAAAGTTTTGGGTAAAAATAGTTCAAAGCCGCAATAGTAGGTTTGTATAAATCAGCATCAATATTTACCAATGCAAACTTTGTTTCTTTCAAATCGACGGTTGTATCTGGAAAATAACCTTTGTAATAAAACACATTTGAACTATCAATAAATAAGGACTTTACAGTATCTAAGTGTGTGTCCGAAAAATTACTGACTTTATAACGATCATCTTTGTTTAGTTCTTCTTTTAAGTCTTCCTCTACAAATCCTTCAAACGTATCAAACAAATGTATATCTCTACTTTTATCCATTTCATGAAGAATTACTGCTGTTTCTCCCTGATAAACACCTAATTCAACAAATGCACCTTCTATTTTATCTCGTTTTAAACGTTCAACTTGAAACCAAAAATTGTAAAATCGAACTCTATCTTTATAAGTTCTTTCTATCTTTTTTAATTTAGTTGAAATATCTCCCCTCAAAATAGAACTTTCCCAATTATTAGGTTTACTTATTCTGTATGACCAAGTAGATTCAAAGAACTTATATCCTAAAAATAATAAAGCACAAATTAAAACCAATGAAATTGTTTGAAATACATCTATTATTAATAACATCTTAAGTAAGATTTATTTATTACAAAATTAAGTTGCTAATATAGAAAGAATGAATATATTTTCAATTTTAAATAAAACAGTAAAACAAAAAATATTGAATAACTTTACAAAAAAAACATAAATGGATTTTGATCATTTAGGAATAGCAGTAAAAAATATAGAAGAATATTTTAGTAAAATGCTACAACCTATTTTAGGCATCAATAGTTTAAGTGAAATTGTAATTGATCCTATTCAAAAATGTAAAATTGCTTTTGCTACTAGTTCTAATGGTGTTCGTCTTGAATTAATTGAGCCTATAAATGAAGAAAGTCCTGTAAATCAAATTCTTCAAAAGAAAAAAGGTGGATTGTATCACATGTGTTTTGTTGCGAATAATTTTGATGAAGATGTAAAACATTGTTTAGCAAACAAATTTATCGCTTTAAGTAAACCTCAACCAGCTATTGCATTTGATAATCGCAGGGTTATTTTTTTTTCAACACCCACTTTTGAAATTATTGAATTGGTGGAAGAAATTGGTTAGATTTTAGACGTTAGACAATAGACTTATTTACACTATAACTTAAATTTATCTACTAATCAAAAATCTCTAAATCAATATAATAAGGACGAATATACATTTTCTCAACTTCCCAACTGAACTTATTTTTTTGTATCTCGAATTTTGAATTTTGGAAAAAGTCGAAACAAGGTTTATTCTTTTCGGTTGGAATGTAATTTGCTTCTACGAACTTTAGATTTAATTTTCTAGCTAAATTAATTGCGACAGATAGCATTGTTTCTTCAATTTTTCTACCAATCACTCTACAACTAAGCACAAAGTCGGTAAAAGTTAAGGTATCTTCTAAAACTTGAAGCCCAATCACTCCTGTTAAACCAGCATCTCCGAAATTATCTTTTACAGAAAATGCATACGTAAAATGATTCTCTTCAAAACTTCTATCCAACAACTCTTTTTCAGCATAACGAGCAGTCAATAAATTCATTTGATTAGTCTTGTTCAACAATTGTAAAACCCTTTGTAAATTCTCTGAATTCAGCTCCTCGCATTTTACTTTTATATCAATTGATTTCAACCATTCTTCCAAATCATTAAAACCATTTTTATGCTCTATCCTCTGTTTTTCAATAGAATATAACTCTGTTCGTTTTCTATCTTCCTCGCTAATCGTATTTGAGTCAAAACAATCTAATTGCATTAAAAAATGCTTGTATAATAAAGGATCTGTTGGTAATTCAGGCACCAAAACTTCGGGTAAAGAATGCTTTATTCGCTCTCTTTCAAATGGATTATCATCTAAAAAAACTATTGAATCTAATCCTAAATTTAATTCTTGTGCTATTTCAAAAATATTCTTGGCTTTATCATCCCAGTTTATTCTCCAAGTAACAAAATCAGATTTTCTTAAGACCATTTCTGAATGATTCTCAATAGCATTCATCGCTACTGATTCTTCATTTTTACTAGTAATTGCCAGTACTATTCCTTTTTTTGTTAAGGCTTTTAAGGCTAATTGAAAATCTTTGTATGCTTCTCCGACCGAATGATGTCCGCCTAAAACTAAATTTTCAGATCCAATATCTCCAACTACTCCGCCCCAAAGTGTATTATCTAAATCTGTAACTATCAATTTTTTGTTAGGTTTATTCAAACTTAGAAAAAAGGAGCAAATATCTTTTGAAGCATTAGCAAAAACGGAAGAATGAAATGGTGTCTTACTTAAATACCAAAGCTTTGAGTTATAAGCATTCCCTCCTGACATTGCAATCCATTTCTGACTATTTAGAACGTAAATATTTGGAATTATATTTAACTCATTCGCTAACAGTATATTCATTTTAGCAAGAACATCATAAATACCGAACTCTGACTTTGCAGACAGAATGCCTTGGTAATTCAAACTAAAATCAATTGACCAATTTGCTACAAATAGAGTTTTTAAACGATTACTAGCTACTTTCAATAAATTCGAGAAATCTTTTACGTCAGAAAGAAGAATTTCTATATTCACATCTTCGCCATTTAGATAGGCAGCAAAGTGTTTTAAAACTCTTTCTGGTTGTGTCCAAACAATCCCTAAATCAAATCTATCATTCCAACACTCTATAGTATCATCTAATAAAACTTGATGTACTTGATTAAAAGGAGCAATCACTATTTCTAAATTCTGCTCTATGAAATCATTCTTCAAATAACCTGAAAGATTATTAATAGAAAAGTCAGAAATTAAAAGTGCTTTCAAAATTGCTTATATAATGTGTTGAATATATTTAATTAAAGAAGCTATATTTTTCAATTCTACTTCCTTAGAATCTATCAAATCTTGTGTTTTTAAATTAAAAGAATCCCCTAAATTTTTCTGTAAATGTTCTTCAATTGTTACTAAAAAGTAAACCAAAGTTAAACTATCTAATTTTCCAACTTGAGTGAATCCAGCTCTAGAAAAAAGAACTTCCTCTTCAGATTTTTCAAGTTTATTCTCTATTTCTTGAGATAAATTAAATTCATCTATTGCATTAAAAACAATTGTTTTTATTTTTTCTAAATCACTCATTATCAAACTATAATTTATTGAGAAATAAACGTATAATAAATTTTACCTGTTTGACTAACCTCTGCAGCAGAATAATCAAACCTTGAAAGTTTAGCATATTTAACAGCTTGCTCAATCATACACGGATTAGCAGATGAACTTCCTGCTGCATCTGGAATAGCACTTATAACTTTTCCGTCTTGTCCAACTTTTATTGTAACAACAACTCGACCTGATGAACTATGTCCACAGGTATATCCAGGATTCCTCACATTCCATTCATTATTTTGATGCGGTGAACGGCCTGACAATGACCATTCAACCATAACATTTCCTTTTACTGCATTATTTGTACCTGAAGTAGCACCATTATTTGATTTAGGAGCTGAAGATTTATCATTTTTACTCTGACTCTGATTTTTTTTCCTTTCTTCGTCTTGTTCTTTTATCACTTTTCTTTTTGCTTCTCCACCTGTTTCTTCAAACATTTTTTTTTCTTCATCCTTAATTGATTGTTCTACATCACTAAATGATTTACTTGAGCTCCAATTTTCATCTGATCTTTCTCTAGTATCGTTCGCATCCCTAGCTGTATTTGTTACTTTTCCTGCTTCAAATTGAGGAACAATTTCAATATTTTCAGGAGTTAATTCAATTTCTTGAAGAATTGGTTCTATTTCTATTGATTCGAAGTAGGGTTTTAATTCCTTATATTCAGGCACAGAAGTTAATTGCAAATACATAAATATAGCAATAGCAGCAGTAAATGCTCCAATAATTCCAAATTTGTATCTATCTATTAAATCAAAAAAATTATTCATCACCAATTTTAGGTTTGAGAATTCTATTTTGAGGAAGGTATAAATAATGTACCTCGTCAGCTTTTGTTAAAATTAAGAAATCTTTATTTAATAATCGAATTTGTTGATATTCAGGAGGAACTATTACCTCCCCTTTAACACTATAGACACCTTGTAAATCACATATATTAACGGTAACCATTTGTTTATCAATACGATTAATATCATTAAATAAAATAGGGACGGTAGCTACACCTTGAGGATTTATTAACCCTATTAAACTTGACTTTTCAACTATAGCATACCCATCTTGAAAACTTTCTGCAAAATCAAATTGAGGAGAAATTACTGATGTATTAGTAAGATCAATAAATCCCCATCCTTTACCTTTTGTATAAGCCATTAATGGACTAAATTTACTCAATTGAATATAAGTTGCTGGAATTATTAATTTACCAAAATTATCTATCACCCCATATTTTCCTTTCAAACGTATAACAGCATATGCTCCATTAAATTGACCTATTTCAATAAAATTAGGAAATTCATCCAATTTTAAATCTAAAATAACTTTTCCTGAACCATTTAAATACCCAATTTTCCCATTTCTTGAAACTAAAGCCCTATCGTTTGACAAAACGCCAATAACATCGAACTTAGCAGAATCCAAAACTAAACCATCCCTCTTACAAATTCCAAATCTGCTATTTAATTCAAAAATTAGCAACGAGTCATTAAAAAAATGAATGGATTCATAAATTGGCGGTACTATAACTGTTCCATAAATATCTATAAATAATTGTTTTTTACCAATTTGTACTTTTGCTAAACCTTTACTAAACGAAAAGGCTTCAGTATATTTCTCTTCTATTCGTTGAAAACCACTATTATCATAATAACCATATAAACTGTCTCTTTTAGCATAAATTAAACCTTCAGAAAAAGTTCCAATATCAAAAAAAAGAATCGGCATAATTACATGCCCTGCTCTATTAATTACACCTACTTTACCATTCAAACCAACAATTGATCTACCAGCTTCAAAATCTGAACCCGATTCATAAATAAAATCAATAATCACATTATTACCCTTATCTATATAACCATATTTTCCATTTTTAACCGCAACTGCTAATCCTTCATTATAAAATCCTAAATAATCATAAATCGGCGCTATTATTTGATTCCCATCAAAATCCATAAAACCAAATAAACCTTTATTTTTAAAAGGAACAAGTTGCCTTTTTGCATATTTCATATCTTGTTCTAAATCAAGCATAAATGGATAGTTAGGATACATTATTTGAAATAACTGAATTTTATCATCCGAATAATCAATCATAAATAATTGATATACGTTTCTCCATGCAACTTCGATATTCCTATTATAAGGGAATGATTTAATAAAATTCGTATATTCTTCTAATGATTTATTTGGAATTGACAATTCAAAAATTTTATCCTCTGAATCTTTAACATGTCTATTTCTAGGATAATTCTCACAAAAAAGAACATATGAATCAATTGTACCTCTATCTGTAAATTCTCTGTATTGACAAAGTTCTAAAACCTTTTGAGCATCTTTTATATATTCACTATTAGGATAATTATTTAAAAATTCAATTAATTCCGAAGAAGTATTTATTTGCTTAGCTACCTCATATGCTAACGAATCTCTTTTATGAATTGCTTGAAATCTATCATTAGACCAATCATTCTTCTTAATAAAATTATCGTAACCTATTATACTATTTTCCTTAAGTGCTATATGGAAATATTCATGACTAATTTTTGCTCTTAATTCAATAACATTTAAATATTCAAATTTGTACTTTCTAAGAAATTCTTTTTCTTTATCGCTAACATTTATAAAATTTCGTTCAGAAATACAAATATACCGAAAGGCTGAATCTAGAGAATGAAATGGGTTATCATTTCTGAAAAAAATTGTTGCTAAACCAAATCCGGAGGCGGATGAATCTTTTTTAATAGTTTTTAAAAAAATTTTCTTTGCTTCAAAGTAATTATACTCTTCTAAAGCTTTAAAACCTTTTTCTAAAGTATTAGCATTCACAGAAAATGAAACTGCTAAAACTATTGTAAGTAAAAAAAATATTCTATAAATAAAATTCACAATCAAATGTAATAAATTAGATTTTAGGTTCCAATATTTAAAAGTATTTAGATCATTTTATAGTACAAAAAAAGCCCCCAAATTGGAGGCTTTTGAATCTTTAATAAAAAAGAATTATTTTTTAATTGTTTTTGAATAACGATTTTGAAACTTATCAATACGACCCGCAGTATCTACGAATTGAACGATACCTGTAAAGAACGGGTGAGATTTGTGAGAAATATCCAATTTAAATAATGGATACTCAACACCATCTTCCCAAGTAATAGTTTCGCTAGTTGTAGCACAAGATGGACAAATAAAAGAATAGTCATTTGACATATCTTTAAATACTATCATTCTATAATCTTCTGGGTGTATATCTTTTCTCATTTTAATATTATTATATGCTTTTTAAAATTCCGTTATTAAGGGAGTGCAAATATATTGAAAGTTTTTTAATTACATCATTTTTTTGTAAATTAAAATAAACTTTAACTACTTTACGTTATTTTTGAACTCAAATATACCAAGGTTAAGTGAAAAATCAAATTCTATTTTTTTATTTTTTAATTATATCACTGCTATTTTTTAATACAGGATGTAAAAAAATACAAGGTTTATCAAAAGGTAATCTATCATTCTCCCTTGACACGGTAGTATTTGACACTGTTTTTACAACTATTGGTTCAACTACAAAGCAATTCAAAATCTATAATAACGACAATAAAACAATTTCGATTGACGAAATTGAGTTAATGGGGGGAACAAATTCTCCATTTAAATTAAATCTCGATGGAACTGCTGGTAAAATCTTTTCAAATGTAAAAATTGAAGGGAGAGATAGTTTATTTACTTTTTTAGAAGTTAAATTAAAAGTAAATAATCAGACAAATCCTATGGTAATCCGAGATTCTATTCGTTTTAGAACTAATGGTAAAGATCAATATATACAATTAGTTGTTTGGGGACAAGATATGTATTATCATTATTCTCGATTAACTCCTGGGAAACAAGAATTAGATTTAAACGAAGGAACATGGCTAAACGACAAACCTCATTTAATTTATGGCGCAGCTTTTATTGACGAAGGTAAAACTTTAAATATTCAAGCTGGTACAAAAGTCTATCTACATAAAAACGCACTTCTCTATAATTATAAAGGATCTTTAAATGTAAATGGAGAATTAAATAATGAAGTAATTTTTCAAGGTGATCGTTTAGAGTCTGAATACGATAATGTTTCAGGACAATTTTATGGTATTTATTTTGATTCTGCTCGACCGTCTTCAATCAATTATGCAATCATTAAAAATGGAACAACTGGAATCCATCTATTTTCTAACAACGAAAAAAACACAACTAATTATACTTTAAAAGTAACAAATACTAAGATTTATAATAACATTAATAATGGTATTCTTATTTATTCAGGTGCAAGTGTATTTGCTGAAAACTGTGTAATTAGTCAGAATGGTGGCTTTGGACTTTTAGTTCTTTTAGGGGGTAATTTCAATTTAAATCATTGTGATATTTTAGGTTACAATTCAGTATCTAAAAACCAAGCAGTTGGAATTATAAATCACTTTAATATTAACGGAGTAACCAATGTAGGGTCAATTTATCAGGGAATCATTAGAAACTCGGTAATTTATGGGAATTTAACTTCAGAAATAGCTTTTGACACCATTAATATGGCAGGCGTAACACTTAATTTTGATATTCAACGTTGTTTAATAAAAAAAGAAACGATAGGAACAGATCCCTTTTATAAAAATGGGAACATTTGGAATAACGATCCGCTTTTTAATAATATTTCCAAACAAAAATTTACGTTTGTAAACGCATCCCCTCTCAAAGGTTGTGCTGATGATAATTTCCCTACATTATTAGGAAAAACAATAGAAGGAATTAATTTTTCACCTTCCAATATTGGAGCATATTAAAAGAAAATCTACTACTTTCAGACTTTCAAAACATCTATTTAATTTAAAATTAAAGCAAAAAAAAGGGACTAAAAGTCCCTTTTAAATATATGTTAATTTCTAGAAATTATGCATTTTGAGTATTCATGTTATCTAAAACATTCATTACATCTTTAACAGCAACAGCAGATTCAGCTAATAAAGCTTTTTCTTCAGTATTAAGATCTAACTCAATAATTCTTTCAATTCCATTTTTACCTAATACTACAGGAACTCCTAAATAGATATCTTTCAATCCATATTCGCCTGTTAACCAAGCACAAACTGGGAAAATACGTTTTTGATCACGTACTATTGCTTCAACCATTTGAGCTGCTGCAGCACCTGGAGCATACCAAGCAGAAGTACCTAATAATTTAACGATTTCACCTCCACCAAACTTAGTACGTTCGATAATTTCATCTAATTTTTCAGTTGAAATTAATTCAGTCACAGGAATACCACCAACTGTAGTATAACGTGGAAGTGGAACCATAGTGTCACCATGACCACCCATTAATACAGCTTGGATATCTTTTGGAGAAATGTTCAATTCTTCAGCAAGAAACGCTCTGTAACGAGCTGTATCTAAAACACCTGCCATACCAAAGATATGATTAGGATTAATTTTAGCAGCTAAAAATGCGCAATATGTCATTACATCTAACGGATTAGAAACAATAATGATTTTAGCATTTGGAGAATATTTAACGATATTTTCAGTAACCGATTTTACGATACCTGCATTTGTCGCGATAAGATCATCACGAGACATTCCTGGTTTACGAGGTAAACCTGAAGTTATTACAACTACATCAGAATTAGCTGTTTTTGAATAATCATTTGTAGAACCAATAGTTCTTGAATCATAAAGATTAATTGGTGATGTTTGCCAAATATCTAAAGCTTTACCTTCTGCAAAACCTTCTTTAATGTCAAGCAAAACTATTTCGTTTGCAATTTCTCTTTTAGCTAATACGTCAGCACAAGTTGCTCCTACGTTACCAGCACCTACAACAGTTAC